>NZ_JBHXQZ010000022.1:0-87535 GCF_042717095.1 Streptomyces sp. NPDC058632
AGTTTGTGGCGGGCCGCCTCGCGGACGAACCAGGTGAAGTCCTCGAGGGTGCCCAGCCGGGGGTGGACGGTGTCGTGGCCGCCCTCGGGGGAGCCGATGGCCCAGGGCACGCCGACGTCGTCGGGGCCGGCGTCGAGGGTGTTGTTGGGGCCCTTGCGGAAGGTGGTGCCGATGGGATGGATCGGGGGGAGGTAGACGACGTCGAAGCCCATCGCGGCGATCGCGGGCAGCCGGCGGGCGGCGGTGCGGAAGGTGCCGTGCGGTTGGTCCGCGGTGCCCTCGGAGCGGGGGAAGAACTCGTACCAGGACCCGAACAGGGCACGCTCGCGCTCCACCAGCAGCGGCAGTGGCTCACTGGCGGTGACCAGCTCCCGCAGCGGGTACCGGGCCAGCACCGCGTCCACCTCCGGCGTCAGCCCCGCCGCCAGCCGGGTGTCGCTCGGAAGGGAGTCGTCCCGGAGTGTCTTCGCCGCCGCGAGCACGACGGAGCGGCCGTCGCCCTTGGGCACTCCGGCCGCAGCCCGCTCGAACAGGTCGCCGCCCTCCTCCAGCACCAGACCCGTGTCCATCCCCGCGGGCACCTTGATCCGCGCGTGGTGCCGCCAGGTGCTGACCGGGTCTCCCCACGCCTCGACGCGGTAGGTCCACCGGCCCACCGCGTCCGGGGTGATCTCCGCGCCCCACCGGTCGCTGCCGGGCGCCAGCTCCCGCATCGGCGTGAACGGTCCCCGCCGGCCCTCCGGATCCTTGAGGACGACATTGGCGGCCACCGCGTCGTGCCCCTCACGGAACACGGTCGCCGACACCTCGAACGACTCCCCGACGACCGCCTTCGCCGGCCGTCTGCCGCATTCGACGGCCGGCCGGACATCCCGTACGGGGATGCGTCCGACGGTCCGGGTCGCCTTCATGGATCTGTACCTCCGCCGTGCTCGACGCCGGGCCGCGCCCGGTCGTGGGACGAAATGGAGGCGGGAAGGTCCTTTACCCTCCCGCCGGGGACCGCCGCTCGGCCGTCGGCGGACCCCGCCTGACCGCGGTGACCGGACGGGGCCGGTCGTTCTGTTCCTGCGGGTAAGTGGCGGGAGTGGTGCGCAGGTACCGTTCGGCCGCGTCGGCCGCCTCCCGCGCGCAGCGCTTGCCCATCAGCACACAGAGGGTGTGGCCCGAGTCCTCGAACGTCGTCCGTACCGTGCGGTCGGTGGGGGCGGCGAGCATCACGCGTTCCCAGGCCCGGTAGCAACGCAACTGCCGGGCGACTTCGGCTCTGGCGGGTAGCAGCACGGCGCCGTTCACCTCTCCGTGGCTCGTTGGGGACGTTTCTTCCGGCGGTCGGGCGGCGGCCGTGCGCGTGGAGGGCACGGTCCCGCGACGGCGGTCGAGGGTTCTTCACACATGGTGCACGATCAGTAACTGTGCGTCCTGTTGGACCTTGGTCCGGTACGGCGGGCCGGGTGGCGTCCGAGGCCGGTGCGAACTGTGCCCGTCCGGCGCAGCGGCCACCCCGGCAGTGCGCTCGTGTTGCACGGATGGGCCAACCCGGTCACGCTGATGGTGACTCAGAAGCGCCAGCCGCTCACATTTCGTGTTCGGGGCTCGTCCCGCAGGGGCGAGGGGAAATCGGGAGCTTCGCGGTGAGGAGCCAACGACGATGAAGACCGCAGTGCCCTGCTACTACCACCTCGACGTGGAAGTCGGCCCGGAGCGCGTGGAACAGGTCGGCCGCATCCTGGCCGCCCACCTCCGGCACTGGGACCTGGAGAACCTGATGGAGCCCGTCTGCCGCGGCACCGAGATGCTGCTGCGCGCCATCGACGAGCACGCCACCGACAAGAACACGTCGATCGAGATGTGGTGGAACGGCCAGCACCTCATCACCGCCATCGGGGGCCACGACCGCGCTCTGCGCCCCGACCAGGAACTGCGCGGCTGCCTGGAACACATCGCCGCCAGCAGTGACGGCTGGGGCTGCTGCGCCACCGCGACCGGCAGCAAGGTCATCTGGTTCTCGCAGCGGGCCCGCGCCGATGAACGCGTCCCGCTCGTGCCCACCGCGCCGGACCCGAGGGTGAGCGAGGGCCTGGACCTGCCCCGCGTGGTCACCCTCGCTCAGCTGGCCGGCCTGGTGCGTACCCCCGCCGGCCTCTTGGAGGCAGCCCGGTGACCCGGAGGAACAACAGACAAGGGGCGCCCGCGTGGAGCGGGCGCCCCTATCCGCTGGGCGCGGTCCATGACGGCGAGGGCACCAACTTCGCGCTGTTCAGCGAGGTCGCCGAAGGTGTCGAACTCGTCCTGGTGGACGACTTCGGCCGCCACACCACCGTCCCGCTGACCGAGGCCGACGGATTCGTGTGGCACGGCTACCTGCCCGGAGTCGGCCCGGGCCGGCGTTACGGCTACCGGGTGCACGGGCCGTGGGCACCGACCGCCGGGCACCGCTGCAACCCGGCGAAGCTGCTCCTCGACCCGTACGCCACGGCCGTCGACGGGCAGATCGACAACCACCCCTCGCTCTACGAGCGCCGGCCCGACGGCCCCGACCCGGCCGACAGCGCCGGACACACCATGCTGGGCGTGGTGACCGACCCGGCGTTCGACTGGGGCGACGACAACAGCCCCGGCCGTCCGTACGCCGACACGGTGATCTACGAGGCCCACGTCAAGGGTATGACCCGCACCCACCCGGACGTCCCCGCCGAACTGCGTGGCACCTACGCCGGACTGGCGCACCCGGCGGTGGTCGGCCACCTGACCTCGCTGGGCGTCACCGCGGTGGAGCTGATGCCGGTGCACCAGTTCGTCCAGGACGGTGTGCTGCAGGGCCGGGGCCTGGCCAACTACTGGGGCTACAACACCATCGGCTACTTCGCCCCGCACAACGCCTACGCCGCCCACGGCGCCCGGGGACAGCAGGTCACCGAGTTCAAGACGATGGTCCGGACCCTGCACGCGGCGGGGCTCGAGGTCATCCTGGACGTCGTCTACAACCACACCGCCGAGGGCAACGAGAAGGGTCCCACCCTCTCCTTCCGCGGCATCGACAACTCCGCGTACTACCGGCTGGTGGACGGCGACTGGTCGCATTACTACGACACCACCGGCACCGGCAACAGCCTGCTGATGCGCCACCCCTACGTACTCCAGCTGATCATGGACTCGCTGCGGTACTGGGTCACCGAGATGCGTGTCGACGGCTTCCGCTTCGACCTCGCGGCCACACTGGCCCGGCAGTTCCACGAAGTGGACCGGCTCTCCGCGTTCTTCGACCTCATTCAGCAGGACCCCGTGATCAGCCGCGTCAAGCTCATCGCCGAACCGTGGGACGTCGGCGAGGGCGGCTACCAGGTGGGCAACTTCCCGCAGCTGTGGTCGGAGTGGAACGGTAAATACCGGGATGCAGTAAGGGATTTCTGGCGCGCCGAGCCGCACACGCTCGGTGAGTTCGCCTCCCGCCTCACCGGTTCCTCCGACCTGTACGCACACAGCAGGCGACGGCCCCGCGCCAGCGTCAACTTCGTCACCGCGCACGACGGTTTCACCCTGCGCGACCTCGTCTCGTACAACGACAAGCACAACAAGGCCAACGGCGAGGGCAACCGGGACGGCGAGAGCCACAACCGGTCCTGGAACAGCGGGGCGGAGGGCGACACCGACGACCCGTCCGTGCTCGAACTGCGAGCCCGCCGACAACGCAACTTCCTTGCCACACTGCTCCTTTCCCAGGGCATTCCGATGCTCTCGCACGGCGACGAAGTGGGCCGCAGCCAGCGCGGCAACAACAACGCCTACTGCCAGGACAACGAGATCTCCTGGACAGACTGGAAGCTGACCGAGGAGCAGCGCGCCCTGCTGGACTTCACCCGGCGGGTCATCTCCCTGCGGGTCGCCCACCCCGTGCTGCGGCGCCGCCGCTTCTTCCACGGCGGGCCGGCCTCCCGTGCGGGCCGGGGCCTGCCCGATCTGGTGTGGCTGCTGCCGAACGCCGAGGAGATGACCGACGCCGACTGGCGGCGCCCGGACGCGCACAGCGTCGGCGTCTTCCTCAACGGCGACGCCATCGCCGAACCGGATCCGCGGGGCCGGCGCCTGGTCGACGACTCCTTCCTGCTGCTGCTCAACAGCCATTGGGAGCCGGTGGACTTCCGCCTTCCGGCCGCTGCCTACGGCGAGCGCTGGACGGCGCTGATCGACACCGCCGACCCGGACGGCCTCCCCGACGAATCGGAGTACAAGGCCGGTACCGGGCTGACGGTGGGCTCGCGCAGCCTGGTGCTGCTGTCCCGCCCGTCGCAGACCGGGAAGTGAGGGACCGCGGTCCTTTCGGGGAGAGGCGCCCGAAAGGACCGCCGGCGTCCGGCCGGGAGGGTCAGCGGCCGCGGCGCGCGGTCACCGTGAACAGGGCGCCCTCGTTGTCGCGCAGCACGGCCTCGTCGTCGCGCAGGGCCACCACACTGCCCCCGTGCCGCTCGGCGGCGGTGGCGCAGGCGTCCACGTCCGTCACGGTGAAGTGCACCTGCCAGTGCGGCCGGATCGTCGGATCGGGCGCCGATCCCAGTGCCCCCGACTGGATGCAGGCGAGTACGTACCCGTCCCCGCGCAGCACCACCTCGTCGCCCTCGTAGACGACCTCCGTGCGGCTCGTCCCCGTCGCACCCCAGTCGAAGACCTCGCCGTAGAAGATGGCGGCGTCGAAGGCGTCCCGGGTGTGCAGCCGGACGAAGGAGGGCTGGGACCGCTGCCAGCTGAGCCAGTCGGTGGACAGCTCGCCCTCCCACACCCCGAAGGTCGCGCCGTCCCGGTCGGCCAGCAGCGCCGCGCGCCCCGGTGGCAGCGAGATCGGACCGACCGCCAGCGTGCCGCCGCGCTCCTGCACCCGCGACACCGCCTCGTCCGCGCTGCGCGCGGCGAAGTACGGGGTCCAGGCCACGGCCATCCGCCACATGTCGGCGACCGCGGCGACGCCCGCCACCGGCGTGCCGTCCTTCAGGGCGATCCGGAACCGCTCGCCCAGCCGGGCCGGGCGCCACCGCCAGCCGAGGACGGCTCCGTAGAACTCCTCGGTCGTCCCGAGGTCGCGGCTGGTCAGACTCACCCAGCAGGGCGTCCCGTAGACGGAGTGCGTCGAGAAGACGTCCGTCGCGCCGGAGGGGGAGGGCATGTCGTGGTTCGTCACAGTCGCGTCCCGATCGCTGATCTCGTCGGCCTGGCAGGCACTCGTGGAATCCAGTGTCCGGCCTGTGCGGCTCCGGGCGCCTGCCGAGTACCCCGGCGGTGGTACCCGGACCGGCGGGGCGGCGCCCGCGAACACCCCCGGTGGCACAGGACGGGACGAGTGACGACGATGGAGGAGCCGGACACTCGCTGAAGGCGCCCGAACACGGGTGCGTGCGGCGCGGGAGCGGCACACCGGACCCGGAGGTGACCATGCCCACGGACGGGGAAACGGACCGGATCCTTCAGCTGGAGGAAGAGGTGCAGCAGCTGAAGGAGGCGGTCGTCTCGCACGCGGTGGTGGACCAGGCGATCGGCGTGATCGTCGTCCTCGGGCGGGTGTCGCCCGATCAGGGGTGGACCGTGCTGAGGGAGGTCTCCCAGCACACCAACGTCAAGCTCCGCGACATCGCCGGGACGATCGTGGCCTGGGGGCGCACCGGTGTGGTGCCGCCCGGGATCCGGGCGGAGCTGGAGAAGACCTTGGACCGGTTCAGCCGGCCTCCGTCCGCAGTTCCTCGCGCACCTGGGCGAAACAGCTGCTGAGCAGCCGGGACACATGCATCTGCGAGATGCCGAGCAGCTCCGCGATGCTGCTCTGCGTCATGCCCCGGAAGAACCGCAGATAGAGGATGAGCCGCTCACGTTCCGGAAGCGCCTCGAGGCAGGGGCGGACCGCCACCCGGTCGACGACCGTGTCGTAGGCAGGGTCCGGACCGCCGAGCGAGTCCCCGAGCGCGTAACCGTCCGTGCCCGGCATCTCCGCCTCCAGCGACAGCGCGGTGAAGCATTCCAGGGCCTCCGTGCCGGTGCGCACCTCGTCCTCGGTCAGCTGGGCGTACGCGGCGATCTCGGCGGTCGTCGGGGCCCGGCCGGGAGTGGTCTGCGCCAGCTCCTTGGCGGCGTGCCGCACCCGGTTGCGCAGGTCCTGGACCCGGCGCGGCACGTGCAGGGTCCACATGTGGTCACGGAAGTGGCGCTTGACCTCCCCGGTGACGGTCGGCACGGCGTACGCCTCGAAGGCGGTGCCGCGTGCCGGATCGTAGTGGTCGACGGCTTTGACCAGGCCCAGGGCCGCCACCTGGTACAGATCCTCCAGCGCCTCGCCGCGCCCGCGGAAGCGGACGGCGATCCGCTCGGCCATGGGCAGCCAGGAACGGACGAGCCCGTCCCGCAGCGCTTTGCGCTCCGGGCCCTCCGGGAGCCGGGCGAGGCGGACGAAGTCCTGGGCGGTGTCCGGGGCGTCGTGGTGAGGATGCGGCTTCGTGGTACTGCCGGCGATACGCATGTCGCGCACCTCCCTGAGCAGGTGCCGGGTGGACGGGCACCGTGGGAGCGCGGACTCGGACCACACGGAGGAGACCCGGGGGCGGCGAGCCGGTTCCCACGGTCGTGCCTCCGGTCCGAAGCACTGGAACCTCTTATTCCCCCGAGCCGCCGTGGTGAAACGGTTTCCCGGATTCGATGCGGGGAGCGGGGCGGGGATTTCGGGAATCGCACGCTGTGGAATCGGGGGAACTCGGCGCGTGACACCCCGGAGGGCGACCGGGGCCGTGGCGCCGGTGGGAATGCGCCGCGAACCGGCGGCACGGGTCGCGCCCGCCCGGCCCGGTGATCGCCGGCCCGGGTGCGGCGATCACCGCGGACGACGTGATGTGCGGCACGCCGCCGAGCGGGCCGGGCGGCCGGTCCGGCGGATCGTGCCAGCGCAGCGCTTGATCGGCGGGCGGCGGGGACGAAGTGCCTGACCACGGCGCATTCCGCTCATTTGACAGCGCGCCGAGCCCACAGATAGGAAGCAGCGACAGAAGTCGAGAGGGTGCACCGTGTACGAGCCGAACGTGGTCGGGGACTGGCAGGAGTACGACGAACATGCCGGTCTGCGGGTCCGCGTCCACCGTCTGGAATCGGGCGAGCCGCCCCGGGGACGGGACGACGCCGCTGCAGGGCTGACGTACTTCAGTGTCCGCGTGACCGTCGAGAACCGCGGCGAGCGGAACGTCGGAATTCATCTCGAGGACGGTCAGATCGATGTACGGATCGGCCCCGACGGGGAGAGCGCCTTCCTCGACTGGCGCAACTCGCAGTTCATCGAGGGATTCGACGTCCATCCGTTGCGCCGCGCCACCGCCGTGCTCTACGCGGCCGCCCCCGAGGCGTCCCTGAGCCATGTAGACGTCCAGGTGCAGCTGCGGGTCGACGAGGAGTGGACCGGCCGCCGCCTGTGGTCCGGCGGCATCGGCGCGTACGAGGGGACCGCGGGGACCCCGTCGGGCGGGGTCCGGGAAGGCCTTGCGCAGCAGATCGGCGTGTTCCTCCAGAAGCAGGCCGAGGAGGGCGGCGCCTGAACCGGCGTCAGTGCGGGATGCCGTCGATGATCTCGCGGGCTCCCTGACGCAGCAGGGCAACGGCGACCGAGGTGCCGAGCGTCGCCGGATCCAGCCGGCCGGCCCACTCGTGGGCGTTCAGCCGCACCTTGCCGTCCGGGGTGAAGACACAGGCCCGCAGAGACAGTTCGCCGCTCCGGTCGGCCCGCGCGTACCCGGCGATCGGGCTGTTGCAGTGTCCCTGCAGCACATGCAGGAACATGCGTTCGGCGGTGGCCTCCCGATGTGTGTCCGGATGGCCGAGGGCGCTGACCGCGTCGATGAGGGACGTGTCGTCCTGACGGCACTGGAGCGCGAGGATGCCCGCGCCGATGGGCGGCATCATCGTCTCGGGGGAGAGGACCTCGCTGATCACGTCGCGGCGGTCGATGCGCTCCAGGCCGGAGACCGCGAGCAGCAGCGCGTCGGCCTCACCCGCGGCGAGCTTCGCCAGCCGCCGGTTGGCGTTTCCGCGGAACGGTACGCACTCGAGGTGCGGATGGGAGACGGCCAGCTGCGCGACGCGGCGCACCGAGGAGGTGCCGATCCGGGTCCCGGCCGGCAGCTCGTCCAGGGTGAGTCCGTCCAGGTGCACGAGGGCGTCACGGACGTCGTCCCGCTCCAGGAACGCGGCGAACACGGTGCCCGCGGGGAGCGGGCGGTCGGCGGGCACGTCCTTGACGCAGTGCACCGCGAGGTCCGCCTCGCCGGCCAGCAGTGCGGCGTCGACCTCCTTGGTGAACGCGCCCTTGCCCTCCACCTGCGACAGGTCGCCCAGCCACTTGTCGCCGGTGGTCCGTACGGGGACGACCTCGGTGCGCACGCCGGGCAGAGCGTCAGCCAACTCGGCCCGGACGCGCTCCACTTGGGCGAGCGCCATGGGCGAGTCGCGGGAGACGATACGGATCAGTTCGGGGACGGACATGGCGACACGATAGACCCTTTGGCCCGAGCGCCGGTGCAGGGCGGGCGGGTTCGGGAGTCCGGACGACGGATTCGTCCGGACTTCCGGTGACGGACGGTCGGATGTTCGGGCGGGAGAGGGCTCCGGGGTCAGGCGTTCGGGTCGAAGGGAATGCCGGACGGCTTCGCCGCGGCGAGATGGGAGGCGAAACTCCCGTCCTTGAGACCGAAGTTCGCACTGCCGAAGTTGTACTGGACGAGCTTGTCGCGCAGCCCGGCCGGATAGCCGTTCCAGCCGACCAGCGGCGGGTACTGCCAGGTGCCCTTGTGGTTCTCCGGCGGTTCGTCGCCCGCGCTCGCGAGCCGGAAGCAGTGCGTGCTGATGCCGTCCTTGTGATACACGATCTTCGGGTGCGTCCCGTCGAAGCGGACCGCCGACCTCGCGTGGATCGAGAACGAGCCGTGGTTGGAGGTCGAGACGTACTGGGCCGTGTCGTTCTGCACCCACACCACGACATGCTCCCAGTCGTGGCGGTGGCCGCCGAGGCTGACGCCCGGCAGTGCCTGGTCCTTCTCGAAGTACAGGGCGTAGACGACGGCGCACCATCCGTTGTTGCACTTCGAGCGCGAGTAGCCGTTGGTGCTGTCCAGGTCCGGGGCGTCACGGCAGTTGCCGTTGAGGGCGCCCGTCGGGTTGAGTCCGGGGTTGATCGCGCCGTCCGGGCCGATCGCGGGTGTGGGGTAGCACCCGTCGGTGTCGTAGTCGTAGGCGGGCTGGAACGTCCGGTCGAGGGAGTCGGCGTTGGCCGGCAGGGCCGGCGGCGGTGCTGCGAAGGCGGTGGCGGGGAAGGCGATGACGAAGGCGAAGGCACCGGCGAGACCGGTCAGCCATCTCCTGCGGTGCGTTCGGAACGTGCTCGACGACACTGCGTCCTCCTCGGAATGCGGGCGCATCCCAACGACTGTGGGGGGCATGGGCGTTCAGCATCGCGATTGGATGCGTCCATGCCAAGTCTGCGTGGGCGTACCGATGGTGAAGTGCTGCCCAACACTCGTGGAGCCGCCGCCGGATCGCTCCATGTCGTCCGGGATGCCGCCATCCGAAATGCCGGCCGCCGCCTCCTCGGGGGAGAGGTCCGGCAGGATCCGCGGCCGGTGTGGCCGGTGCGGCGTGCCGTGTCGGGTGCTGTGGCGCACCTGGCCGGCCGGTGGCGGCGCCATCCGGTGCGCGCCCGCGGATTGATTGAGTTACGCAATGAGATGGTAAAGTGGGTGCATGCACGCATCCTCGGTCCCCGACGTCCCCGCCTCACCGGAAGTGGCCGAGATCGAGCGGGCGCTCATGCGCATCACCTATCTGGGCTCCCGCGCCCGTCAGCACGAACGTCTGATGGCCCTGGCGGGTGTCCCCCTGGACCGCGCCGCCGTCGCGCTGCTGCGGCAGGCGGCCGACACCGAACCGTTGCGGCCGGGCGAGCTGGCCGCCCGCCTGGGCGTGGAGGCGTCACACGTCACCCGCACCGTGCAGCAACTGCAGAAGTCCGGCCACGTCACCCGGGTCCCGGACCCCGACGACCGCCGCGCCCACCGCGTCGAACTCACCGGGACGGGCCGGGAGGCCATCACCCGCATCCGTGCGGTCGGGGCGCAGGCCATGCAGGTGGCCCTGTCGGACTGGTCTCCGGCGGAACTGCGTCAGCTCGCCACGCTCTTCCACCGCATGGTCGACGACTTCCTCGCCCACGCCGCCGAAGAGGAAACGGAACCGCGCGGCGGCACCCCCGCCGGAGCCGCCTGACGCATCCCCGCCCTGGTGGCCTCCGTACTTACCGTCCGGTAATGTCGCGTGGCAGGCCACTGGAGGAGGAACCGTGTCACGGTCCGATCGCTCACCCCTGCTGCTCGCCGGTCTGCTGGCCGCCGCGGGCACCGCCCATCTCGCCGCCCCGCGCCAGTTCGACCACATCGTGCCGCGCTCCCTGCCGGGCTCGCCCCGGGCCTGGACCTATGTCAGCGGCGCCGCCGAGCTCGCGCTGGCCGCCGGAGTGGCGCTGCCGCAGACCCGCAGGGTCGCCGCGCTGGCCACGGCCGCCTTCTTCGTCGGGGTGTTCCCCGCCAATGTGAAGATGGCCGTCGACTGGCGCCGCCGCCCCGCGCCGCAGCAGGCCGCCGCCTGGGGGCGGCTGCCCCTGCAACTGCCGCTGGTGCTGTGGGCGCGGGGCGTCGCCAAGGGCGCGGAGGGCGCGTCGTGAGCGGGAGCCCGGGCAAGGGCGACACGGTCGAGGACTTCGTCCTGCCGGACGGGACGGGCACTGTCCGCAAGCTGTCGGAGCTGCTCGCCGAGGGGCCCGTGGTCCTGTTCTTCTACCCGGCCGCACTGACCGCCGGCTGCACCGCGCAGGCCTGCCACTTCCGTGACCTGGCCGCCGAGTTCGCCGCGGTCGGCGCACGGCCGGTGGGCATCAGCGGTGACACCGTGGAACGGCAGGCGGAGTTCGCCGGGCGGCACTCGCTCGGCATGCCCCTGCTGTCCGACGCCGACGGCGTCGTCCGTGAGCGGTTCGGGGTGAAGCGGGGCATCTCCCTGGCGCCGACCAAGCGTGTCACCTTCGTCATCGGGCAGGACCGCACCGTCCTCGAGGTCGTGCGCAGCGAGCTGCGGATGAACGTGCACGCCGACCGCGCGCTCGCCGCACTCCGCGACCACCGGGCATGACCCGCACCTGACGGGCGACGGGCGCACGGCCCGCGGCCGGACCGCGCGTGCGGCCGCGGACCACGGGCCCGTCGGGAGGCGGTGGTCAGAACTCCTCGTGCACCTCCGGATCCCCGCCGATCCGCCGGTGAGCCCGGTCCGCGATGGTGTGCATCTGGGCGTCGTCCAGCGTGAAACCGAAGACGTCGAGGTTGGCGCGCTGCCGCGCGGGGTCGGCCGACTTGGGCACGGGCAGCGCCCCGAGCTGGATGTGCCAGCGCAGCACCGCCTGGGCCGGGGTGACCCCGTGGGCCTCGGCGACGGCGGCCACGGCCAGGTCGTCCAGGAGCTGCGAACCCCGGCCCAGCGGGCTCCAGCTCTCGACGAGCACACCCTTGTCCGCGTGGTGGGAGCGCAACTCCTCCTGGGGGAAGAACGGGTGCAGCTCGATCTGGTTGACCGAGGGCAGCACCCCGGTCTCCTTCTCCAGCCGCTCGATGTGGGCCGCCGTGAAGTTGGAGACGCCGATCGACCGTACGAGACCGTCCTGGCGCAGCTTGATCATGGCCTTCCAGGAGTCGACGTACTTGTCGACCCGGGGGAGCGGCCAGTGGATCAGATACAGGTCGACGTACTCCAGGCCGAGACGCGCGCGGGACTCCTCGAAGGAGGCGAGGGTCTCCTCGTAGCCGTGGTGGCGGCCGGGGAGCTTCGTCGTCACGACGACCTCCTCGCGCGGGACGCCGGCGCGGGCCACGGCACGGCCGACACCCGTCTCGTTGCGGTAGTTCGTCGCCGTGTCGACAAGGCGGTAACCCGTCTCCAGGGCCGCGGCCACGGACTGCTCGGCCTGCGCGTCGTCCATCGGCCAGGTGCCGAGACCGAGGGCGGGGATCGTCGTGCCGTCATTGAGCGTGTGGTTCGGGATGCTGATCACGAGGGGACCTTCCTGATCGACAGTGTCGTTCTCCTCCAGCCTCACCGACCGGGCGGTCAACGATCAACCTGACGGGCGGGCCGGACGGACGACACGGACGTATCCGAACCGGTGCCGGCCGGGGACGGACCGGCGGAGGGGGAACACATGACGACGGGCGGGAGCGACATGGACGGCACGAAGGGCGTCGGGCGGGGCACGGGAGGGGAGCGTCGCACGGGGGTGGCGCCCGACACGGGTACGGATGTCGAGGTGCGTCCGGTCGCCGGGCACATCGGCGCCGAGATCACCGGTGTCGACCTCGCCGACGGGCCCGGCGACGCCGTGATCGCCGCCATCCGGGCGGCGGTGCTGCGCTGGAAGGTGGTGTTCTTCCGGGGGCAGCGCCTGGATCACGCCGGGCATGTGGCACTGGCCCGGCGGTTCGGCGAGCCGGTCGTCCTGCCCCGGCGGGGCAAGGCGTCGCCGCCCGGCTTCCCGGAGGTCGAGACGACCGCAGACCGGCTGGAGCTCGGCGGGCGGTTCGGCATGGAACACGACGAATGGCTGCGGCGCCGCCGCCACACCCTGCTGCGCGGCTGGCACTGCGACCACGGCGCCCGGGTCGACCCGCCCGCCGCGACGATCCTGCGCGCGGAGGCCGTCCCGCCCTACGGCGGCGACACCACCTGGTCGAACCTGGCTGCCGCCTACGCCGGACTGTCCGCCCCGGTGAGGGAGTTCGCCGAGCGGCTGCGCGCCGAACACCGGCTGGGGGTCGGCTACCAGCCCCGGTCGGGCGACGACGCCTATGTGCGCCACCTGCTGGACCACCAGACCGCCACCGAGCACCCCCTGGTGCGGGTCCACCCGGAGACGGGGGAGCGGGTGCTGTTCGTCAACGGCTACTACGTCGAGCAGATCACCGGCCTGTCCCGGGCCGAGAGCCGGGCGGTCCTGGAGATGCTGCTCGAGCAGGCGACCCGGCCCGAGTACACGGTGCGTTTCAGGTGGGAGCCGGGCAGCGTGGCGTTCTGGGACAACCGCGCCACCATCCACCTCGCCCCCGGCGACACCGCCCACCTCGACCACCCGCGGATCATGCACCGGGTGATGCTCGCCGGTGACGTACCGGTCGGAACCGACGGCCGCCCCTCGGAGCCGATCACCGGGACCGCCCCCGGACACTGGTGACCGACCGGCCCTGCCCGGCGGCTCGCGCCGGAGGGCCGGTCACGTCAGCGGGATGGTCACCTCGTCCTCGACCGGCGGGGCGACCTCCTGGGCGAGGTTGCCGGTGGCGGCGTGGCAGCGCAGCCGGATCGCGTCCGGGCCCACGTCCAGCCGCAGGAAGCACTTGAAGAACGGCGGTGTGTAGGTCGCCGAGCCGGGCGAGAGCAACTGCGTGTAGGCCTTGCGCACGGGCAGCCTGAACCGCTTGCCCCGGTCGGGCCGCCGGCCGGTCCCGAGCAGCCCGGCGACCAGCCGCACGCGCCGGGTGACCCGGGCCGGCCTGCTCGGCACACGGGTCGGACCGATGCCGAGACGTTCGGCGATCACGGCCGTCGCCTCGGCCTCGCTCAGGGTGAAGAAACGGCGCAGCCGCGTCCGGCGCGCGTAGAGCGCGCTGTAGAAGGCGAGGGAGTCGCCGCGCAGCGGGTAGCAGCGGAAGTCCTGCTCGGTGACGCCGGCGACGTCGACGCGCGGGATGGTGTGGGTGGCGTGCGTGAAGGCGCCGCCACCGCCCGCCACCACGTACTGGAGGGTGCGGCCGTCGTCCAGGTGGACCGGATAGCGCTGGTAGTTGTGGATGTCACCGCCGATCGCGGCCACATAGTGGTGGTCCGGGTCACGGACGATGTCGTCGACCGTTCCCCCGCCCTCGACGGGACAGGGATGGTGCGCGCCGTCCACGTACAGCGGCGAGCCGGTCACGAGGATCTTCGGGCGCGGCCCCCGGGACACCTCACGCAGCCAGGCTCCCTGTTCGGCGTCGACGGTTCCCAGCAGGCCGGTGTCGATGCCTATGATCCGCACCGGTCCCGCGTCGATCGCCCAGTACGGGCCCGGCTGCACCGCCTGCTGCTCCGGGCCGGACCGCATCTCCCGTGCCTCGGCGAGGCGTTGGCCGTCACCGGGTCGAGGCCGGTGCCACAGCAGGGAGCGCAGCCAGGCCCGGGTGAGGGGGCGCGGTGCGGGCTCGGGCGGCAGGGGAGGGGCGTCGTCGCAGAAGACGCGCATGAACCCGCCGAGGTCCTCGTACCAGTCGTGGTTGCCGGGTACCGCGTAGATGGGCGCCCTGTAGTCCTGGTACGGGCGGAAGAACTTGCCCCCGTAGCCGTCGGCGCTGCCCACGGGATAGATCACGTCGCTGGCCAGCACGGTGAACGCGGTGTCCCGGCCCTCCTTCAACAGCCCCGGTACGACGGCGTACTGGGGCTCGCCGCCCTCGCCGGTGTCGCCGATGACGAGGAAGGAGAACCGGTCCGGACCGTCGTGCCGGATCACCTTGTCGGCGGGCGCGCCGGCCGCCGCCCGCTGGGCCACCCACCGGCTGCGGGTGCGGCCCGTCGGGTCCCCGAGCCAGGAGGCCAGAACCCCGTTGCGGGCGGCCCACAGCATGCGCGGGTCGAACCAGGAGATCTTTTCGGCCCCGGACGGCAACAGCCGCCGGTACTCGCCCCGTTGACCGGTACCCCAGCCGGCGCCCTCGGCCGTGTCGCGTGAAGAGTCTGACATCGGAGCACCGTAACAACGGTGCCGTGGGAGGCCGGAGAGCGGGTACGGGCAGCGGGTGTGGTCGGTGGCATGCCGAAGCGGAGCTGTACCGTGCGGAATTGAAGGCACCGCTCGTATGGTGCGCCTCGACAGGGCTCTCGGAAGGCGCGGCGGGGCAGGTCCGTCAGAAGGTGCGGTTCAGCAGGTCCAGCAGCGCGGTCCAGTGACGCTCGTCCGCCTCCTTGTCGTACGCGGCGGTGTCCGCCTGGGTGTAACCGTGCCGGGCCCCGGTGTAGACCTCGCATCGGTGCCGGACCCCGGCCGCGGTGAGCGCCTGCTCCAGCCGCTCGATCTGCTCCTCGGGCATCGACGGGTCCTGGTCCGCGTGACCGAAGTACAGCTCCGCGGTGATCCTGTCCGCCAGCAGATGAGGACTGTCCGGCATCTCGGGCGCCAGCCGGGCCCCGTGGAAGCCGGCCGCGGCCGCCACCCGGTCCGGATAGGTGCCCGCCGTATGGAGGGAGAGCACCGCCCCCATGCAGTAGCCGGTCACCGCCACGGGACCGTCGGTCGCCGAGGGATGGCCGGCCAGCCACCGCAGATACGCGCCGGCATCGCGCATGGCGAGTTCCGGCGTCAGTTCCCGCATGATCGGTTCGAGGCGCCCGAAGATCTCCGGCCGTGCCCTCGGATCGATGAATTCGGGCAGTTCGACCACCGGACTGCGGCCATGACGGTAGAACACGTTCGGCACCAGGACCGCGTACCCGGCCTCCGCCAGCCGGTCGGCCATGGTCCGCAGCCGCGGCCGCAGTCCGAAGACGTCCATGTAGAACAGGACCGCCGGCCGGGGACCCCCGTCGGCGGGATGCGTCAGATACGCGTCGGCGGTGCCGTCCTCGGTCGTGATGTCAACGGTGCTTCCCTGGACGGCGGTCATGGCCGGCGGACACCTCTCCGTGGGACGTCGAAGGGGGACCCGCGCCCGCGGCGAGCGGGGCGGATCATGCCCCATCGTGACATGCCCGGACCCGGCACTTCGGCCCTGTCCGGTTCAACACGGCGCAAGGGGCGCTTCTTTGGGACATCCTGCGCCCGCCCGGCGCGCGTCACCGCTCCCGTGGACCCTGGTGGCCCGTATCGGGGCGGTTCACCGTCTCGCCGTTACTCGAACCGCGAGGTGTCGCCCGCGCCCCGCCGTACGATTTCGGCCTCGCCGCCCGAGAAGTCGATCACCGTGGTCGGTTCGGTGCCGCAGTCCCCGGAGTCGAGCACCGCGTCCACCACGTGGTCGAGCCGGTCCTTGATCTCCCAGCCCTGGGTCATCGGTTCGTCCTCGCCGGGCAGCAGCAGGGTGCTGGACAGCAAGGGCTCGCCCAGCTCCGCGAGCAGTGCCTGGGTGACCACGTGCTCGGGGATGCGCACGCCGACGGTCTTCTTCTTCGGATGCTGGAGCATGCGCGGCACCTCCTTCGTCGCGGGCAGGATGAACGTGTAGCTGCCCGGCGTGGACGCCTTGACCGCGCGGAACACGTCGTTGTCGATGTGTACGAACTGGCCGAGCTGAGCGAAGTCCCGGCACACCAGGGTGAAGTGGTGCCGGTCGTCCAGCTTGCGGATGGTACGGATCCGGGCGATGCCCTCCCGGCTGCCGAGCCGGCAGCCGAGCGCGTAACAGGAGTCCGTGGGGTACGCGATCAGAGCGTCGTCGCGAATGCTCGCGGCGACCTGGGAGATGGTGCGCGGCTGGGGATTGTCGGGGTGCACGTCGAAGTACTTCGCCATTCACCGAGCTTATGCCGCCCGCACGGCAGGACCGCGCACGCCCGGCCGTACCCGGCCCGGCCCCGGCCGTGGGCGGCCCAGGTGCCGGCGGTGTGCCCGCGGTGTGCCGACGCCGTACAGGGCCTTCCCCTCCACCCCGTCCGCCCGGGATGAGCTTGTCGCATCCGTGGGGTAACGTCCGGGGCCGGGCCGAAGAGGTCCGGCACACGAGGGGAAGACCGAGGTGGCAGCCCGTAAGGACGGAATCCCGGAGCCGGAGACGGCGGCCGGGGAACAGCCCGGGTGGGCGCAGGAACTGCTGGAACACCTGCGGCCGGCGGGACGCGACGTCCGCAGGGTCGTCGACTGGCTCGCCGTCACCGTGCACGGGGCGGTGGCCCTCCGGGACGACACCGGCATGCTCGTCGCCGGGACCGGGCTGGCGCTGGACGAGAACCTCGTCGCCGACGTCACCTCCGGCCGGATCGCCTCCGCCGCCTGGGAGGAGGGCGAGCGGCACCTGCGCCTGGTGAAGGTCGGGCACCCCGCCCGGACCTGGGCACTGGCCGTCTCCCTGGACACCCCGTTCGACCGGCACAGCGCCGATGTCGTCACCCACACCGCCCAGGTGATCGAGCTGCTGCTGACCGCGGGCGAGACCACCGCGGCCGGGCAGCGGCTGCGCCGTGCCAGTGCCGATCTGCGGCTGGCGATCCTCCAGCTGCTCATGGTCGAGGACACCGTCGCCGCCCGCAGGGTGGCCGCCGGGCTCTGGCCGGGCCTGCTCGACGCCGACACCGCGTGCGTCTACGTCGTCGAGTCCGAGCCCGCCCGCCGCGACCGCCTCGCCGAGGAGTGCCTGGACACCACCGAGGAGGAGGCGCTGGTCGTGCGGTGCCCGGCGATGGACGGGCACGTGATCGTCGTCAGCCCTCGCGAGGCGACCGCCGGCGATCTGAAGTCCCTGGTCGAACGGCACCCGGACACCTTCCTCGGCGGCAGCGTCCGGCAGAGCCTCGCCCGGACCGCCACCGCGTACGGGCAGGCCGTCAGCGCCCTCGCCGTGGCGCGTTTCCGCCCGGACAAGACGGCGGTGTACGCCGAACGCACCCATCCCGAGCGGCTGATGGACCCGGCGGCGCTCCGTGACTGGACGGCCCGGCTGCTGCGGCCCCTGGACACCGTGCCGCACCACACCCGTGCCGAACTCCTCGCCACCACCCGACTCGGCCTGGAGTTCACCGCCGTCAACACGGCGAAGATCCTCGGCGTGAGCCGCAACACGGTGCGTGCCCGCATGGAACGCGTCGAGAACATGCTGGGCACCGACTTCGACGACGTCACGGCCCGTGCCGTCGTGCACCTGGCGCTGCACACCCAGTTCAACCTCCAGGACACGCAGGCGGACAGCGCCTCCGAGGCGCCGTCCGCCCCCGTTCTCGCACACCTGGTGTCCGGGCCCGCCGTCCGCGCCTGGGCGGGGGGACTGCTGGAACGCCTGGACCAGGACGCCCGCCCCCTGCGCCGTACCCTGCGCACCTGGATCACCGCCGGCGGCAACGCCGAGCGGGCCGCGCAGCTCCTGGGCATCCACGCGCAGACCGTGCGTGAGCACGTGCGCAGCGCCGAGCCGGTCCTGGAGCGCCAGCTGCTGGCCGCCGGCACCGACCTGTACGAGGTCGTGCTCGCCCATCTGGCCCTGGGAGATCTGGAAACACCGGTGTTCGCGGGTCCGGTGTCCACGTCCCCACCAGGGTGAAGGGCGGTCCGCCGCCCCTGTTGCGGCCGGCTCGCGCGGGGTGAAACGGGTCGTATCGGACTCAGTTGTGCACGGCTGAGTCCCGCGGCCGTCGCAGCGGGCACCGGTGCTATACACAGCCGCGTCGCCATTCACATAGGTTCGTCGTGCCGCGGGAGCACGACCGGAACGGGGGACCGGTCGCGCTCCCGCGCGCCGGGTACGCCCACGGTGGCTGCCGGGCCGGCTCCGCCGTCCGTGACGCCTCCGCCGCGATGACGGCGTCCAGGAGCGTGCGGGAGCGCCGCAGGTCCTCGACCGTGCGGTCGATGCGGTCCCGCCCCACCGTCAGCCCGCTCATCAGGAGAGCGTCCGCCGCCACGGACGGGCCTCCGCCGCTCCGAGCCGCTGCTTCGAGTCGCCGGTCCGGGTGATGCACGGCAGCATGGCCCTCGTACGCATGCTGCGGCGGGAGGTGCGCGAGGCGCACGGTCTCCGCCGTCCGGCGGCGGACGTTTCAGTGAGCGGGCCACCGACGCGTGAGCGACCACGCGGTCCCCGGGAAACCGGGGACACCGGGACAGGGCCACGGGCTGCCGGGACGCCGGAGCACCGCGCCGTCCACGGCGACCGGCCCGCGGCCGCGCGCCACCGTGCCCCGGCCCGCCACCAGTCATGAGCAGCCGAAGGAGTCCACGATCATGACGGACGTTTCGAACCGGGGTTCCGCTCCGGGCGACGACCGCAAGGTACTCACCAACCGGCAGGGTCATCCGGTCCACGACAACCAGAACCAGCGCACGGTCGGCGCCCGCGGGCCCGCCACGCTGGAGAACTACCAGTTCCTGGAGAAGGTCAGCCACTTCGACCGGGAACGCATCCCCGAGCGAGTGGTGCACGCCCGCGGGGTGACCGCGTTCGGTCATTTCGAGGCGTACGGGACCTGGGGCGACGAGCCGATCAGCCGCTACACCCGGGCCAAGCTGTTCCAGGAGCGCGGCAAGCGCACGGACCTGGCCGTCCGGTTCTCCACCGTCATCGGCGGCCGCGACTCCGCCGAGACGGCCCGCGACCCGCGCGGCTTCGCCGTGAAGTTCTACACCGAGGAGGGCAACTGGGACCTCGTCGGCAACAACCTCGGTGTCTTCTTCATCCGGGACGCGATCAAGTTCCCCGACGTGATCCACGCCCTCAAGCCCGACCCGGTCACCTTCGAGCAGAAGCCGCGGCGCATCTTCGACTTCATGTCGCAGACACCCGAGTCCATGCACATGCTCATCAACCTGTTCAGTCCGCGTGGGATCCCCGCCGACTACCGGCACATGCAGGGTTTCGGCGTGAACACGTACAAGTGGGTCAACGCCGAGGGCGAGACCAAACTGGTCAAGTACCACTGGATGCCGAAACTGGGCGTCCGTTCCATGACCGAGGAGGACGCCGCGAACGTCCAGGCCGGCTCCCTCGGCCACGCCACCAAGGACCTCTACGAGGCGGTGGGGCGCGGCGAGCACCCCGAATGGGAACTGCTCGTCCAGATGATGGACGACCACGACCACCCGGAGCTGGACTTCGACCCGCTCGACGACACCAAGACCTGGCCCGAGCAGGACTTCCCGCCGAAGCCGGTCGGCAAGATGGTGCTCGACCGGATGCCGGAGAACTACTTCGCCGAGAACGAGCAGATCTCCTTCGGCACCGGTGTCCTCGTCGACGGCCTGGACTTCTCCGACGACAAGATGCTCGTCGGCCGGACCTTCTCCTACAGCGACACCCAGCGCCACCGCGTAGGCCCGAACTACCTCCAGTTGCCCGTCAACCGGGCCAAGGCCGCCGAGGTACGCACCAACCAGCGGGACGGTCAGATGACCTACCACGTGGACGCGGCCGGGGAGAACCCCGAGGTCAACTACGAACCGTCGATCACCGGCGGCCTGCGCGAGGCCCTGGAGCCGTCGCACGACGAGCAGGGGCCGGAGATCCGGGGCTGGCTCACCCGCAAGCGCATCCCGCGCGCCAACGACTACCTGCAGGCGGGCCAGCGTTATCTGCTCCTCGAGGACTGGGAGCGCGACGACCTGGTGAAGAACTTCGTCGACCTGATCTCCCAGTGCGACCGGGCGGTGCAGGAGCGCATGGTGTGGCACTTCCTGCTCGTCGAGAACGATCTCGGCCGCAGGGTCGGCGACGGCCTCGGCATCGCACCGAAGGACGTCGCCGGCCTGAAGCCCCTCGCGGACCAGGATCTCACCGACGAGGACCGCGAGCGGCTCGCCAACCTGGGCGACAACCCGCCGCGCGACGTGCGGGGACTCACCATGACCCACTGCGTCCCCGACGAACGGCACGTGGTGACCCGCTGAGCATCCCTGGATCGGGAGGTACGGCGGTACGGCGTGCACCGGTGACGGAACGTGCCGGTGCGCGCCGGCGTGTTCCCGCCTGCCGTCGGCGAGGGGCGCGACCGCCCGTGGGCCGTGGGCCGTGGGCCGTGGGCGAGCGGCGCGGCCTCGTGGCGGCCGTCCCGGTGCGCCCCCTCCGAGCCCCGGCATGTGCCCCGACTCGTCACGCGGGACGGTGAAAACGCCCGGCCCACCGATCGAAAGGACCGGTGGGCGGGGACCACTCGGGTCATGACCAGCGCATCGTTCTCCAGCACCCTCACCCTGCCCGCCTCCGTGTGCGACCAGGCCGCACAGCACCTGGAGCAGGCAGCCAAGCGGACCGTCGACGGGGCCGGGATCCCGTTGAAGGCGTTCCGCGCGGCGGCCGACAGCGACTACACCTTCCCCGTCGCCGTGGTGGAACAGGCCGCCGCCTGCCTGCTCGTCCTGGCCACCGAAACGGCACAGACGGTACGGCCGTCGGCGCTGCGCGCCACCATCAGCGTCGCCCTGAGCCTGCGCGACGCCGTCCAGGCGGTGCACCGGCCCGCGCTCACCACCCGCTTCTGGTGAGGCCGCCGGACGGGCGACGCGGAGCAGGGTGTCAGAGGCGCTGCCACAGGGCCGGCGTGCCGGCGGGCGCCCACGCTCCCTGGGCCTGGTGCGTCTGCAGGCACTGGTAGCGCACGCCGTCGCGGGTCACCGTGACCCCGGCCGGGTAGACGCGGCCCGCGGTCCACGGGCCCTCGGCGCCGTCCTGCGGATCCGGCGCCGCGGTCTGCGCGGGGGCCGTGGTCAGGGTCAGGCCGAAGTCGGCGAGGATCGGGTTGACCGGCTGGTAGAACGTGGTTCCGCCGCGCGTGCAGTCACCGGAGCCGCCGGAGGTGACGCCCTGCGCCTGGGAGCCCGCGACGAAGGGACCGCCGGAGTCGCCCGGCTCGGCGCAGACCGTCGTTTGGGTCACTCCGTCGACTGTGCCCTCGGCGTAGCTGACGCTGGTGTCGTGCTGCCGGATGGTCCCGCAGTGCCATCCGGTGGTCGAGCCGGACCGGCACACCGCCGCCCCGACGAGCGCCTCCACCGAGCCGGTGACCTGAACCTCCTGGCCGCCCTGCGCCTTGACACCCGGCGTGGCCGTCCACACGTCGTTGGTGCCCACCCACGCCATGTCCCTGCCGGGGAAGACGGAGTCCTGGAAGGTGCCCTGCGCACTCAGGTCGAACCCGGTGGTCGTGTCACCCCGGTCGCCGCAGTGGCCGGCGGTGGCGAAGCCCTGCTGCGCGTCCCTGGTCACGGAGAAACCGACCGAACAACGGGCGGTGCCGTTGACGTAGTAGGCGTCGCCGCCGGTGATGTCCTGCAGCAGCCGAGGCCGGACCGTGGACACGCGGATGGTCACGTCCTGCTCGTCGACCCCGGCGGCCTCGACGAAGGCGGCACCGGCCGACACCGTCCGCGCCTGGACCACGAGCCGGTTCGCCGGTACGTCCACGTACCACAGCGGCGTACCGGCGGTGTCGCGGGCGGCGGCCGCCGCGTCCAGCCTGTCCTTGGCGGCCCGGAGACCGGCCGGCGCGCGGGTGACGACGACGGCCTCGGCGCCCTGTGCCTCGATGGCCGTTACGTCCTTGGCGTCGGTGGTCGCGACGCTGAGTTCGTCGGAGGCCGCTCCGCGCACCCATGCGCCGGCGAACCGGTCGCCCAGGGCGTTGCGCAGGATGCCCGCGCGGGTGCCTGCCTCCGCCTCGTTGGCCAGCCGTTCGGACGCCTGCGCCGGGGTCAGGCCCAGGTCACGCTGGAGTGCGCCGAGCATCGGCGCCGACACGCGGTCGGCGCCGAGGGCCCGGGCCGTGCCGGCCACGGGCTCCGGAGGGGGCGCGGACCCGGCCACCGCAGCGGAGGGGAGGACGGTCAGGACGAGACCGCCGAGCGCGGCCAGGGCCGTTCGGCGTGCGGTCCGGGCATGTCTGAGGGCCATTCGGTGCGTCTCCTCCGCCTGGGGCGCCATAGCTGCCGTGTGGCTGTCCGGCGGTGTGGCTGTGGTCGGCCCCCGGGCTCCCGCCGGCCCCGGGGCGCCCGGTACCGCACTTCGCGGCGGTACCGGGCACGACCGGCACGTCCTCTTGTCCGAGGACGCTCCTCCGTCTGGTGACCGAGCGCGCCGGACACGCGGGCCGAACCGGATCGAACAGCCGGACAGGCCATAGGCCTTGCCCGCGCCGTCCGACGCGATGTCAGAAGCGGCACGCTTTCGCGCTTTGGTGAGTCCGCGGGCGCCATGTGCAGTACCCGGGCGCGACGGCGGACATCTGGCATGGTCGGACATGCCCCTGGCCAGGGCAGGGGCGGGCACCCGGTTCGCGCCGGCCCGGCGGCGGGCCCGGGGCGGACAGCCGAAGACCCCTGGGGGAACGGGAGCACCCCTGGCGCACAGGAGAAGCAGTCCGGTGACTTCCGTATGAAAATGGGACAAAAGTAGGGGCGTTCGTCGGTGCCCCTCGAGGATGCGTCCGTGGAGGACGGCATGAACCAGCACGCGTCTCGTTCGTCGGAGCTTCCGCAGCCCCTGCGGGCCGTTGCCTCGGGACTGCGCCACGTGCCGGGCGCGGGCCATGTGGGCAGGGCCGCCGGTGGCGCGCTGGACGCGATCGGCGCGGTGTCCCCGCGCGGTCGCCGGATGGCCGTCCACGCCGGGGCCGGAGCACTCGGCGTGGCGGGTGTCGTCGAGTGGCCGGTGGCCCTGACCGGCGCTGCCGCGGCCTGGCTCACCCAGCCGCGCCCCGGCGGGCACCCGGTCATCGCATCACCGAACGGTGGCGCCCCGGCCGACGGGAACGAACAGCACCGCACACGCACCAAGGCCGCAACCGGCGACGACCGCGGCCCCGTGTCCGAACCGTCCGCGGGCCAGGGACCCGGCGACCGGCTGAACCCCTCCCGTCACCGGCCCGAACCGGCAAAGCCCCCCGTCCGCGAACAGCCCGCCAAGGAGGGCGGCAGCGCGACGGCGTCCGCACTCAGGCAGGTCGCCGAGGCCACCGCGCGGCGGGCGCCGCCGCCCTCCTCGTCACACACGACACGCGCGAGGCCGCCGAGGCCGTCCTCGCCGGATCCCCCAAGGCGGCACGCCACGGCCCCGCCGCCTTCCACGCGGCCCTCGGCACCTTCCTCGCCCGGTCCGGGATGCTCGTACGGAGCGGGGGGCGGCTGCGACAACTCGAGACCGCCGACGCCCTGGCCCCGTACGCCGGCCTCTCCGCGCACCCGCTGCCCGGCACGATCACCGACGAGGACGCCGTACTGCCGGCCGGCATCCTCCCCACCGCCCACGAAGCGGGCGTGCAGCTCGGCGGCGTGTGTCCCGGGGACACCGTCGTCGTGGTCGGCGCCGGTCCCGTCGGCCTCGCCGCGATCGTCACGGCCCGGCTGTCCGCACCCGAACGCGCCGTCGCCGTCGATGTGGCCGCGGCCGCCTCGAGGCCGCCGGGGCACTGGGCGCCGACGCGGTGGCCGAGGCCGGCGAAGACCCCGGGCAACCGGCCGCGGACCTCACGGAGAGGGCCGGCGTGGACGTGGTCGTCGAAGCGGTGGGCCGTTCCGAGAGCTTCGGGCTGTGCACCCGCATGGTGGGATCCGGCGGACACGTGGCCAGTGCGGGCGTGCACGGCGGCCCCGCCCCGCTGCACCTCGAGGACCTGTGGAGCGGGAACGTCACGCTCACCACCGGGCTGGTCGACACCCGCTCCACCCCGACCCCGCTGAGGACGGCGGTGGCCGACCCGATGCCAGGCAGACAGCTGAACCACCCGCACCTTCCCGCTCGACCGCGTGCAGGAGGCGTACGACGTCTTCGGCAACGCCGCCGGGACCGGTGCGCGCAAGGTCGTTCTCGGCGGCGAGCGGCGCGAGATCGTCCCGGCGTACACGGTCCGACGGTCCGGCGTCGGAGGGCGAGGCCCGACGGCCGCCGCGGTCCCGGGCCGTTTTGGACTCCGGGCCGGGACCGTTCGGCCCATGCGCCGGGCGGCCGGGCGACGGACCCTGGAGAGGTGGCGTGCAAGGAGGTGACATCCCATGGGGAGGACGCGTGGTGCGCGGCCCCGCAGGGTGTGGCTGTGGCGCTGGCGGAGCAACCCGCTGCGGCGCCGCAGCGACCTGGTCGAAGCCTGGCTGCTGCTCGCCACCCTCCTTCTCACCCTGTTCGCCGGGGCGGTCACCGGCCTGGCGACGGCGGGGGCGGTGGACCGGTTCCTCGCGGAGCGCCGTGCCCAGTCCCGCACCGCCCCCGCCGTGCTCGTCGAGGACGCGGCCGACGCGTCGCCCTCGCCGGTGACCGAGGACGGCAGCGGAGACGGCCGCGTATGGGTGAAGGTGCGGTGGACGGCCCCCGACGGCACCGGCCGCGCGGGCCGGGCCGAGGCCGGCCCCGGGGACAAGGCGGGCAGCGTGGTCACCGTGTGGACGGACGACGCGGGGCGCCTCGTCTCCGAGCCGCCCAGTGGGGCGGACGCGCGCTTCCAGACCGTCATGGCCGGCCTCACGGTCACCGCGGCCACCGGGGTAATGGTCGTGCTCGGCGGAGGGCTCGTCCGGTCCCGGATACAGCAGCGGCGCTCAAAGGAGTGGGAGGCCGAGTGGCGGCTGGTCGAGCCGGCGTGGCGCAAGCGGATGACGGGGTGAGGGCCGGCGGGTGAGGCGCGGTGCGGTCGGCGGAGGGCGGACGCCGGCTCGCCGGAGCCGTGCCTACGGGGCCTGGGGGTCCTCGCCGCCCTCGCGCCTGCAGTGCAGGAAGAGGTGGGGTTCCGGCGAGGCCTCGGGGTGGGTCGGGGTGAACATCACGCTCTTCTCGGACAGCACCGTCAGCCCCGCATCGCGCACCAGGCCGATCACGTCCTGGGCGGCGAAGCTGGTGACCCGCACGTTCTGCCCCATGAAGACACCGTCGAAGCCCTCCACGTCCAGGGGCACGGTCGCCAGCGCGAACAGGCTCCCCGGCCGCAGCAGCCGGGTCAGCCGCCGCAGCAGGCCGGACTGCTCGGCACGCGACATCTGGAGCAGGGTGAAATACAGGCATACGGCGTCGAACGAGCCCTCCTCGAGAGGTAGTTCGCGGATGTCACCGCAGCGGAACTCGGCGTCGGGCACCTGCCGGGTCGCGATCTCCACCATCACCGGCGACACGTCGACCCCCAGCACCCGGTGACCGGCCGCGGCGAGCGTCGAGGCCGTGGGCCGGCCCGTCCCGCTGCCCACGTCCAGTACCCGGCCGGCGGGCGGGAGCCGTTCCAGCAGCCACTCCAGGGAGGCCCGGTGCGTCTCGGAGGCGGCGAACGCCTTCTCGTAGTCGCTGCCCAGCGCGTCGAACACCGCTGCCGCTGGTGACCTGCGATTCTCGTCGACCAAGACGCACCCCCGTCTCCATGCACCGATGCCGCGCATCGTGCCATTCCCGGCGGGCCCCCACAACCGTTCGCCGCTCCCCCCGGTGCGTCGGACCGGCTTGCGGGGACACCGGCCGGCACGGCAGGGTCGGGGTGTGCCGACTCTGTTGATCGTTCATCACACGCCCTCTCCCCACTGCCAGGCGATGTTCGAAGCGGTTCTCTCCGGTGCCACGGCCCCGGAGATCGAGGACGTCCGAGTGGTACGGCGGGCGGCCCTGTCCGCCACCGCCGGCGACGTCCTGGAAGCCGACGGCTATCTTCTCGGCACCCCGGCGAACCTCGGCTACATGTCGGGGGCGCTCAAGCACTTCTTCGACCAGGTCTACTACCCGTGCCTGGACACCACCCGGGGCCGGCCCTTCGGCTACTACGTGCACGGCGGCAGCGACGTCACCGGGGCGGTACGGGGCATCGAATCCGTCACGAAGGGCCTCGGCTGGCAGCGCGCCGCGGACGCCGTGACCGTCACGGGCGAACCCGACAAGGCCGCCGTCGAACGGTGCTGGGAACTGGGCGCCACGCTTGCCGCCGGCCTCATGGACTGACGTCCGGGCCGCGCCGGCCCTCCCCGCCGCGCTCACCGCGCACGGAGTGGCCGGAGACCGGCGGCGAGATTGTGGGAGCGCTCCCATTCGGTGCAGGATGCCGGGCATGACCTCGCCTCCCTCGATTCGTCCGTACCGCCGCGAGGACCGGCCGGCCCTCGACGACATCTGCGTCCGCACCGCGCACAACGGGCGGGACAGCCGCCCCTTCTACCGGGACCCGAGCATCCTCCCGGCCGTCTTCGCCGCCCCCTACGTGCATCTGGAGCCCGGACTGGCCTTCGTCCTGGACGACGGGCAGGGGCGTGCGGTCGGCTACATCCTCGGGGTCGCCGACACGGAGCGCTTCGCCCGGGAATTCCGGACCGAGTGGCTGCCCCTGGTCGCCGACCGCTATCCCGAGCCGTCCGGGCCGCCGGCCGCTTTGGACGAGGAGACGGCCTGGCTCCTGCACCACCCCGAGCGGATGTCCGTCCCCGAACTGGCCGCCCATCCGGCTCATCTGCACATCGACCTGCTCCCCGACTGGCAGGGCCTCGGCCACGGCCGGGAGCTGATGCGGGCGCTCCTCGAAGCGCTGGACGACCGCGGGGTGCCGGCGGTCCATCTCGTCATGGCGAAGGCCAACAAGCCCGCCAGGGCGTTCTACGACCGGATGGGCTTCCATGAGATCGAGGCACGCGTCGGCGATTCCGTCACCTGCCTCGGCCGCTCGACCCGGGACCGCGGCCGGCTGTGACGGAGAGGTCGCGGCCGGCTTCGGGCGGCCGTGACCTCTCCGTGCGTCGAACGGTGTCGAACACGCCATGGCCGCTGCGGAAGTGGCGCAAACGGGTGTTGCCGCTCCGCTTCATGGGGCGCAGCCTGTGGTTCTGGGAGCGCTCCCACGAGTGTTCCCGTATGCGCTCCGGCGCGCATGCCTCCGCGCCCGCGCCTCCGCACGCGGCACTTCGGTGTCCGTGCGTCCCCCCACCAGGAAGAAGGAGATCATGAATTGGCATGGTCATGACCTACGTGTACGTATCGCATCGCGTCCCTCGCTCGTCCTGAGCGTCCTCGTCGCCACGCTGCTGTGCCTGGTCCCCTGGAGCGGCACCGCGGCCGCGCACGGCTCGGTCGTCGACCCGGCGTCCCGCAACTACGGTTGCTGGCTGCGCTGGGGAAGCGACTTCCAGAACCCGGCCATGGCGGACGAGGACCCCATGTGCTGGCAGGCGTGGCAGGACAACCCCAACGCCATGTGGAACTGGAACGGCCTCTACCGCAACGGCTCCGCCGGTAACTTCGAAGCCGTGATCCCGGACGGGCAGCTGTGCAGCGGCGGACGGACCGAGGGCGGCCGCTACGACTCCATGGACACGGTGGGCGACTGGCAGGCCGGCGATGTGGACGACAATTTCACCGTCCAGTTGTACGACCAGGCGAGCCACGGCGCGGACTACTTCCGCGTCTACGTCACCCGGCAGGGCTTCGACCCCACCACCCAGCCGCTGACCTGGGACGACCTCGAACTGGTGGCCACCACCGGCTCATACGGTCCGAGCCAGAACTACTCGATCCCGGTGAGCACGTCCGGCTACAGCGGCCGCCACGTCGTCTACACGGTCTGGCAGGCCTCGCACATGGACCAGACGTACTTCCTGTGCAGTGACGTGAACTTCGGCTGACCAGCCGTTCCTCGCACTGCCCGGCCCCCGGAGTCCCCGCCGTACACGCCGAGTCGGGCGGGACCCGGGGGCTCGGGTGTGCCCGGGGGTTCCTGAGATTCTTCGAAGAAACCGTGAGGCACTTGAACACGGCGCGGAGCACCTACGTATGAGGCGTGGGAATTTCATGCCCCCCCCCGCGACTGAAGCGTAGGAGTACTGCCTTGGCACGCAACACACGCAGACGCCCCCGAGGGCCCCAGCGCGCGACCTTCGCGGCGGTCGCGCTGATCCTGGGCGGAGGGGGGTTGATGGCGGCCAATGTCTACGCTTCCGCGACGGAGGACGACGCCGACGGAGCCGGTCGGACGCGGGTTCTCGGTGGCGCCACCATCGACTGCCCCGACGTGGGGACCAACCTGACCACGGTCCCCGAGAAGGCGCGGCCGGCCGTCGACAAGGAACTCGCGGCGCTGGACGAGCAGATCGCCCAGGCCTATCAGCGCCTGGCGGAGTCCGCCCCGGCCATTCAGCAGGACCCCGGCGTCGCCGGCGAGAAGGTGATGGGCCCGCTCGAGGAGGAGCGCACCGCGACCCTCGACCGCATCTCGGGCGCCATGGAGCAGGAGGGCGACCGCCCCGAGGGCCTCGGTGAACTCGCCGACTGCTCCGTGGTCGACTCCGGCAACGCGTCCGCCCAGCCCGGTGGGGGCCAGGGCGGGAACGGCCAGGACGGGAACGGTCAGGAGGGCGGACAGGGAGAAGAGGGCGCGGAGGGCGAACAGGGCGGCGACGAGGGCGCCGGCCAGGAGCAGGGCGGCGGAAACGGCGGCCAGGCGGGCAACGGGCCCGTCGCCGCGGACTTCGTGGACATCCAGAGCATCCAGCCCAACGTGGCCAAGCCCGCCGACTCGGCCGACGCCTCGAAGGGCACCTTCGTCAGCAGCTGCGGCGTCAACGAGAACGGCCTGTTCAACTCGGACAACGTGATCGCCGCCCCGGGTGTCACCAACGGCGCGCACCACTTCCACGACTACATCGGCAACCAGGCCACCAACGCCTTCTCCAGCGACGAGGAGCTGGCGGCGGCCGACACCACCTGTGAGGACCAGGGCGACAAGTCGTCGTACTACTGGCCCGTGCTGCGACTGCAGAACGGCACCGAGGAGCAGGACGCCGATTCCCCCGGTGGCGGCATCGAGGGCAACGCCGGCGAGATCGTGACCCCCAAGGAGGTCACGCTGACCTTCGTGGGCAACCCGCAGGGCGAGGTCACGGCCATGCCGAGGCTGCTGCGCATCATCACCGGTGACGCCAAGTCCTTCGTCAACGGCCCCGCCAACGCCAACGCGTCCTGGAGCTGCACCGGCTTCGAGGACCGGCAGCTGGCGGACAAGTACCCGCTGTGCCCGCAGGGCAGTGACGTGGTCCGCACCTTCGACTTCCAGAGCTGCTGGGACGGCCGCAACATCGACAGCGCCAACCACCGTACGCACATGGCGTTCGTGGACGCCCAGGGCAACTGCCCGTCCGGCTTCACACCCGTGCCGCAGTTGGTCCAGCGCATCGTCTACGACGTCGACGCGCCGAGCCTGGACGACGGCGGAGCGACGACCCCGCTGTTCGCCGTGGACTCCTTCCCGGAGCAGCTGCACAAGCCGGGCACCGACCACGGCGACTTCATCAACGTCTTCGAAGAGGATCTGATGCAGGAGATGGTCGACTGCATCAACAGCGGCCGCGCCTGCGGCGCCGGCGGCGGCGAGCAGCCGGGTGAGAACCCGGACGGGGAGCCCACCGAGGCGCCCGAAGCCCCCGACGAGGGCGGTGACGACAACGGAGGCAATGACAACAGCGGTGACGACGGTGCCGGGCAGCCGGGCGACAACGGCGGTAACGACAACGGCGGTAACGACAACGGCGGCGACCAGCAGGAGAATCCCTCGGAGCCCCCGGCCGACACCCCGGCCACCGAGGAGCCCCCGGGTGACGGCGCCACCGTGCCGCCCGGCGACGAGCAGCCCGAGGTCCGGGCCTCGGCCAACGGCGACGACGCGGCAGGCACTGGCCGGAACGACGACGGAGCCGGCCAGGCGACCCCGGGCGTGGGCACGGCGACCAACGACGGCGGACAGCAGGCCGCTGCCGCGGACGCCACCGGGCCGCAGGCCGTGAACGGTGGTCTGGCCGACACCGGAGCACAGCTCTGGCCGGCGGCGGTGGGCGCGGCCCTGCTCGTCGCGGGCGTCGTGCTTCTGCGTCGCGTGCGACGCACCTGATCATCCACACCACGGCTCGGCCGATCCGGCACGGTGGGGCCGAACCCGGACGTCCCGCCGGGTGAGGTGAGGGCGCGGTACGACGGCGGCAGGTCCCCGGGAACCTGCCGCCGTCGCATGCCCGGCACCCGGGTGTCGGTGCCGCCCGGCCCCGCCCACTGCCCGGGCGTCCGGGACGGCGCCGGCAGGTCCTCGCCCTCCGTATCGATGTGCGGCAGGACCCGGTCCAGCCGGACGAGGCGCTCCGGGGCCTGTGGTCCGTGAGGTCAGGGCCCCGCCGCCCGGCGATACGCCGTGAGCAGCAGCGCCACGTCGTCCGGCCGGTCCTTTGCCCTGCGGGCCGTCCTGACCAGCTTGTCGGCGAGCTCCTCCACCGAGTCCGTACCGCTGTGCGCGAGCGTGCGGCGAACCGCCTCGATCCCGGTCCCGATGTCGCTGCCGGGCTGCTCCACCAGCCCGTCGGTGTACAGCACGAGGACGCTGCCGGGCGCCAGGGTGAGCGCCGTGACCGGATAGAGCGCGCTCGCCTCGACGCCCAGCATCACGCCGCCGACGAGATCCAGGGTCTCGGTCCGGCCGTCGGGGTGGCGCAGCAGCGGCGGCGGATGGCCGGCGCGGACCGCGAAGGCACGGCCGGTGTCCGGATCGAGTTCGACGTAGCAGCAGGTGGCGAAGGCGTCCGCCTCCAGATCGGCCAGCAGCCGGTTGGTGTGCGTGATGACCTCCTGCGGCGGGTTCCCGCTGGCCGCGAAGGCGTGCACGGCACTGCGCAGCTGCCCCATGACGGCCGCGGCCTGGACGCTGTGCCCCTCCACGTCCCCGATCACCAGCGCCACCCCGCGCTCGGTCCTGATCACGTCGTACCAGTCGCCGCCGATGGCCATGCCCTGGGTCCCCGGCAGATAACGGCCGGCGCTGACCAGCCCTTCGATCGAGGGCAGCCGGTGCGGCAGCAGCCCCTCCTGCAGGCCCCGCGCTACGGCGGACTCCTCGTCGTACAGCCGGGCCCGCTCCAGCGCCTGGGCTGCCAGCCCGCTCAGCGCGGTCAGCGCGGACCGCTCGTCGGCAGTGAACCGGTGAGGGGTCTCCCAGCCGAGGATGCACGAGCCGACCGGACGGCCGGACGCGACCAGCGGCAGGAACGACCAGGCTGCCATCCGGTCCAGGGAGATCCCCGGATACGCGCTGCTCAGCGCCTCCGGGGAGTCGAAGAACAGCGGGAGCCGCGTGGTCAGGGCATGCACGCCGGGCAGCTCCGTTTCGAGGGGGACGCCCTCGAACGCGTTGAGGAAATCCTTCGGATAGCCGGACTCCCACAACAGGTACATCCGTTCGTCGCGGACCGTGTACAGAGCCAGCTCGCGGGCCCCGAACGCGGGTAGCAACTGCTCGGCCACCGCCCGGCACACGTCCCTGACGGTGACGGCCTCGGTGAGCACACTGGCCATCTGCACGACGTGGTACAGCGCCCCCGCGCGGGGTGCGGCGACCGCCCCCGGCACCGGTGCGGCGGGATCCGCGCCGGGCGGGGCGTCCCCCGCCGCACCGCCGGAGGCCCGCCCCAGGGCTGTTCCGGGGTCCGCTGCGGCTTCGGACACCGGCCCGGCCGCGGTTCCGGCGGGCGGTCCGGTGCGGAAGACACGGCCGGTCAGACCGTGCACCCCGGGGTAGAGGACGAAGCCCAGCCAGGCACCGTCCGGGTCCCGTACCGGATAGGACACCGGCTCCTGCGACAGCATCGCCGCGCGGTAACGGTCCTCGTAGTCCGGGTCGCGCAGCCAGGTGATCACCTGCCAGGGATAGTGGCCGAGCAATTCGTCCCGACCGCGGCCCAGCAGCTCCACACAGCGCTGATTGACATAAGCGACCCGGCCGTCCTGGTCGAGCGAGAACAGCCCGTCGGGCAGCCGCTCGGCGGCCTCCACCGCGGTGACCCCGCCCGCCGCGTCGACGAGCGCCCCCACCAGGAGCCCGCCCGCCGGCCCCGCCCGTACGACATGCCCCCACAGCTCCACCGGCCGGTAGCGGAACCGGCCGTCCTCCGCGCTCTCGTCCAGCACCCGGAAGTGCCGTGACCTGATCCGCAGACCCGCCCTCGCGTCGCTCCGGCACGCCCTCAGCTCGTGCAGGTCGTCCGGGGACACCTGGGCCTCGATGTCCGCCGTGGTGCCGCCGAAGTCCTCCCGGGCGAGCCCGAGCAGCGCCAGCGCCTCGTCGTCCGCCCACCACCGGTCACTGTCCAGATCCCACTCGACCATGCCGAGCCGCAGAGTGTGGGCCGGCGGGGTGGGCAGCCGCACGCTGACCGGCTGGTCGTCGTACTCGGTCCGGTACGCCACGGCTTCCGCGGCCGCCGACGTGCCGGTGTCCGCGTCCGTGGGGGCGGGGGCGGGGGCGGGGACACGCCGGACGAACTCGGTCAGACGCTCCTCCATGCTCCGTCCCGCATCGTGCAGTACGCGCGCCACCGCCGCCGCGCCCATCGGTTCCCGCGTCGCCGACCGCAGCACGACTAGGACTCCGACGGTCTCCCCGTCCACCGCCACCGGCTGGTAGGCGGAGGCGAACGAATACGGCAGCGCGGCGGTGAACTGCGGGAAGCGCAGCATCGTCGCCCGCTCGTCCGGCAGCCACAGCCGCCCGCCCGAGCGGTACGCCTCGGCCATCGGCAGCGCGCCACCCACCGGCACCCGCCACCAGGGTTTCAGCAGAGACCGCGGCACTCCGGCCACCACGCACAGCACCAGCGAACGCCGGTCGGGCGACCGCAGGTACACCAGGCCGCCATACCCGCCGAGGGCCTCGACCGCCGCCACCACGGGCTGCGCGAGCACGTCCTCGATCCGCTCCGCGTCGCCGGCCCCGCCCGGAGCCGGGCCGGGACCGGGCCGGTCTCCGGCCGGTACGGCGGCTGCCTCTTCCATCTCGCGTCCTCCCGGTGCGGACGCACAGGACGTCATTCGCTCCCCACCAGGATGTGCCATGCCCGGTGCTCCGGCGCGGCGGGGAACGGCCCCGGGCCCGTCCCCAAGGCGCCCGGCACGAACCGGACGCGCTGTGGACGTGCCCCGGGTGTGAACGGTATCCGGCCCGAAGAGCGCAACCTTTGGGCGAACCCGGTCGTCTCACCTGATATCAGCAGGATGCAACCCCTGGGGGTATAAAATCATGCAAACCAGAACCACCTGCGTGACCCTGGCGCTCGTGGGCGCCGCGCTGAGTGCGGCGGTGGTCCCCGCCGTCGCCGCCCCGGCCGTCGCTCCGGCGGCGACAGCCTCGTCCGCGGTGTGCCCCACCGGCTGGGGCAGCCAGGCCAAGAGCGACACGGCCGACACCGCCACGACCACAGTGGTGCGCGATGTCAGGACCGGCCGCCACGACTGCTACGACCGGATGGTCGTCGATCTGCCGGGCGCGGGCGGCAGCGACAGCGCCGTCGGGTACACGGTCCGGTACGTCGGCCGGCTGTACCAGGACGGATCCGGCATCCACGTCCCCGTCGCCGGCGGCGCCGTCCTCGAAGTGCGGGTGGCCGCACCGTCCTACGACCCCGAGACCGGCGATCCCACCTATCCGGCACGCGCGGGACAGCCGCTGCCGGGAGTGAACCCGGCCGGGTACCGCACCTTCAGGGACGCCCGGTTCGGCGCCAGCTTCGAGGGCGACACCCAGATCGGGCTCGGCGTGCGCGCCCGGCTGCCGTTCCGGGTGCTGCAGCTCCAGGACCGTCTTGTCATCGACGTCGCCCACAACTGGACGGGCGCCCGCTGACTCGCCGCACCGCCCGGCCGGAGCGGACGCGGGGCAGGTCCACAAGCCATGCCTCCGCTCCGGTACGGGCGGCGATTGTCAGTGGTGGATGCCACCCTGCCGGTATGGACGAGCTGGAGTTCATGCGCGGCCGGGTCTACGGGGCGGACCACGACGATCCGGGACCGCGCGACGGGCGGTTGTACGTGGAGCTGGCCGGCGGGCCGCTGGACGGCCTGCTGCTGGACATCACCGACCGTTCCGAGACGGAACTGCGCGGCGGTGTCGGGCTGCCCACCGAGATAGGCCGCTACGGCGCGGGCGGCCGTGCCCTGTACGTGCCCCGCGCCGGGAGCGGGAGTGTGTTCGACTGGAGGGGGGACGTCCCGTGAGGCTCGAGACCCGAGGTGCGGAGGGAAGACATGAGGCGTGCGCCGTGATGTCGCGGCTCGCGGGTACCGGAGGGGGAGCGGGGCAGACGTAGGGGCAGGCGACGTCGTGGGGCGTCGGCCGGTCGTGCGCCGGCCGGTCGTGCGCCGGTCGGCGGTCGCGGGCGCAAGGAGGCGGTGCGAGCCATGGGACTCCTCTCGGACAACGGCCGCGTGCTGCGCGACCGGATCGGTGATGCGATCTTCTCCCGGGTGGCGGGACCGGACGGCCCCGAGAACCGGGCCCGTATCCACGGCACGCCCGGCCCGCGCTGGTTCGGTCCCGAGCGCCCGGTCCGGCAGGTGCACGGGGACGCCTCGATGTTCATCGGAGGGCTGTCCGCGCTGCTGCTCCAGTCGCTCCATCCCCTGGCCATGGCCGCTGTCGCGGGGCACTCGGGGTTCCGCGGCGACCCCTGGGGGCGCCTCCAGCGGACCAGCACCTTCCTCGCCATGACCACCTACGGTCCGGCCGACAGCGCCCAGCGGGCCGTCGACCGGGTACGTGCCGTGCACGAGACCGTGCACGGCATCACCCCCGACGGTCAGGAGTACTGCGCCGCCGACCCCCATCTGCTGTGCTGGGTCCACATCGCGGAGGTCGACTCCTTTCTCCGTGCCCACCAGCGCTTCGGCGCCCGGCCGCTGGACGCCGCCGGCTGCGACGCGTACGTCGAGGACATGGCATGCGTCGCCACCGCGCTCGGCGTACCCGACCCACCGACGAACCGAGCCGAGCTCACCGACCGGCTCGCCGCCTACCGGGGCGAACTGCGCGCGACCCCCGAGGCACGCAGTACGGCGCGCTTCCTGCTGCTCAACCCGCCCGTGCCCGTCCTCGCGCGGCTGCCGTACGGCGCCCTCGCAGCGGGCGCGGTGTCCCTGCTGCCGGTCTGGGCCTCGCGCGCGCTGCGGCTGCCCCGGGTACCGCCCGCCGAGGACGTGCTCGTCCGCCCGCTCGGCACCGCCGTCACCGCCGGCATCCGCTGGGCCCTGGCGTCCGGTGAGCGCGCACGGAGCGGGCAGGAGGGCCGACTGCCGGGACCGTGGCAGGGCACCGCCGGTTGACATGCCCGACCGTGGGCACTCGGTGCCGGCCGGTGCGCCGAGGGCTCACACGTCCGGCGCGTTCGTGCGGTTCTGCCCCCGGGAGGTCGTCGTGGCGGTTCGTCATCGTCTGATCAGAACGACCCCGCAGACCGTCTGGGAGGCCCTCGCGGACGGCAGGCGCCATGCGGACTGGGTGGTGGGAACCTCGTCGTCCGAGCCCGTGCGGGGGCAGTGGCCCCAGCTCGGGTCTGCGATCCGCTACGAGACCCGGACCGGGCCCCTCCGCCTGGCCGGCGAGACGGTCGTCCGGCGCTGCGAGCGGGGCGAGGCACTGGAACTCGAAGCGTGGGAGGGCCCGCTCGGCACGGCGCGGATCGCCGTCCGGCTGCGGCCCTGGGGGAACGAGTGCCTGGTGACCGTCGACAGGCATCCTTTGCGGGGTGCCGACGGCGGACTGCGCCGTGCGGCCGCGAAGGCGCTGATCCAGATCCGCTACGGCGCCATGCTCGCCAGGCTGGCAAAGGCCTGCGAGGCCGACGCCGCCGAGTGGGAACGCCGCCGCCCGCTCGGCCAGGTCGTCGTGCCGGAGCCCGGCCGCACCGGCGCCTGAGCCCGGGACGCGCCCCCTGGTGCCCTGACGCCCTGGTGCTTCGGCCGGCCGGGCCTTCGAACTGCCGGGCCGCCACCGCTCAGAGCGGAGGCGATGAAGGCGACGGTGTCGCGTCCTGGACGGCGCGGTGGACGGCGCGTGCCAGCCGTGCGCCCCACGGGGAGCGGGGTCCGGCGAAGGCGTGCGGCGTCTCGCCGGGAGAGGGAGTGCGGGCGGCGACGCACACCGCGTCGGTGGGGGTGCCCGAACAGTCGTGACCGGCCTCCACCAGGGCCTGCACCTTCGCCTCCGTCGCGGTGGCCACCGCGTTGACCAGGGCGGCGTCGGTGAGGGGCACCGGCAGGGCCACCACGATGTTGATCGTGCCCGGCGCGTGCGCGTCCTCCGTGCCGTCCTCCCCGGTCGCCCTCCCGGCCTCGGGGACCGCCGCCCAGCCCCGTACGTCGACGCCCGACGTGACGATCGCCTCCGCGCCCCCGTCGTGCGCGTGGGCGTAGGACGCGACGTCGGCGGCCGTCATCAGACCGACCCCCAAACCGAGCGCTCCCGCGCCGGTGGCGAGGTCGGCGAGGTGACGGTCGGGGTCGGTGCGGCGGTAACCGTGGGAGACCTGGGCGTTGAGGACCCAGGACCGCTCGCCGATGCCGCCGCCCAGGACCGCGCTGCTGATCATCCTCATGCCAGGCCCGGGGATCCACAACAGGGCGTGCAGTGGTCCGCCGTCCTCGACACGGGTCAGGCGGCGCGGGCACAGCAGGCCGGTGGAGGTGGGGGGCGGGAGGACGGCGGTCACCGGACGGAACTCCTCGGGCGGATCGGGGTCGGCCGATCGTACGTCGGGGTGACCGCCCCGCCCACAGGAGGCCCGCTCAGCGCTCCGCTTCCGTCTCCGGTGCCCCCTGTGGCCGCGGCCCCCGGAAGCAGGCGGTGACGGACTTGCCGTGCGGGCAGGGGCGGGTCTCCCACTCGTCGGCCAGGGCGTCGACGAGAAGCATGCCGCGTCCCCCGGTGCCCTCCGTCCCCGGGCTGCGACGGGCCGGCAGCTCGGCCGAGGTGTCATGGACGGAGATGTGCAGACAACGGTCGTCGCGGGACAGGGTCAACTGGGCGTTGCTGTGGGCGTGCCGGTGCGCGTTGGTGACCAGCTCCGACACGGTCAGCAGCACGGCGTCCGCCGTCTCGGGCGCCGTGGTGGTCCAGCCCAGGGTGTCGAGGTACTCACGGGCCCAGTCGCGCGCCGCCTTCACCTCGGCGCCCAGCGGCAGAGTACGCGCCCAGCCCACTGCGCGTACCGACGATCCGTCCATGAGAGTCCTTCCTGATCACGCCCGCGCGGCTCGGACCTTCCCGGCCACCGGACCGCGCCGACGGCGGCGGAGCCGGTCAGCGGCGACCGCCGCGGAGCTTGCCCAGCAGCCGCTGCGCCTGCGCCCGGCGCCGGGGATCGGCCGCGGCACGCCGTGCCTGTTCGGTCGCGCGCCGCCCCTGAGGGCTTTTGGCGAACCGCCTGATGCGCTCCACGATGCCGGCCATGAGGGCTCCTTCCACGGGACCGCGCTCCGGTGGCCAGGTCGGCCGTCCGGTGATTGCTCGGCGGTCCCTTCTCGGTCTCTTGTCTCGTCTTCGTCCTTGCCGGTTCCTTCCCCTTCACCTACCCGCTGAAGGCGTACTCAGCCCTGCGGACGGCGGGACGGTCTCACGTCTGCTTCAGCGGCTCGTACACCTCGGACGCCAGCCCGAACGTCCACGCCACTCCCTCCCGCGCGGTCCGTGTCGTCGGCGGCACCCGGAGCCAGTACGTGCGGTGGGTGCCGTCGGGCTCCGGCGTGGAGTTGACGACCTCCACCATCACGACCGCCTCGTCGCCGTCGAGTTCGACCCGCCAGAGGGTGCCCGTCTCGTCCCGGTGGACGGGCTGCGCCCCGGAATCGGTCAGGTAGCGGTCGTAGCCGTAGTACTCGAGCATCACCCTGCGCAGTTCGGCGTTCTCCTCGGCCCGGATCCGCTCCGGCGTGAGGGCGCGCAGTTCCTCCAGGAAGGCACGCTCCACCGGCATGCCGCGCCAGGCACACAGGGCGAACCCGTCGGGGAACTCCAGCGCTGGGCCGTCCCCGTGGTCCAGCCTGCCCGCCTCGTCACGGTGCAGGGCGACCGGGCGCTCGCACACCACCGCCACCTTCTCGAACGGCCACCACCAGCCGGCGCTGCGGCACACCTGGGCCGGACCGTCGAGCGGGGACGGGCCGTCGGCGTCCAGGGCGGCCAGCCACGGCGCGTCGTGCTGCCCGAGCAGCGCGTCCAGCAGAATCAGTCGTATCTCCGTACGGGCGTCTGCGTCGTCGGCCGCGAGATCGTCGAGCACCCCGGTGCGGATCCGGTCCACCAGCGTCTGCGTGGAGTCCCAGAGGGCACCGCCGGTCGCCGACCAGTGGCGCGCCCAGCCGGCCGCGCCCAGCCGGGCGTGCAGACGCGCGCGTTCGGCGGCCCAGGGCGCCGTGCGCACCGCCTCGCGCACGCTCGCCCCGAAGTCCGTGCCCTGCCGCACCAGCGTCACGCCCTCGCGCGGCGAGCCGGCCCAGACCACCCGCTCCGGCTCCGGCAGCCCGGCCCGCCGGTACGCCAGCCGGACGCCCTCCTCGGCCGCGGTCCGGTCGGCGCGCACCGCGCTCGCGGCCCACACCCGCCAGCGCCCCGGGCCGCCCTCCGCGCGGTCCCCGCCCGCCGCCGGTGCAAGGCCGCCGGTCACGGCCGCCACCCCGTTCTTCCGCTCCGTCGTCGTCATTCCCAACGTCCCCTGTCGCGCTGCTCGTTCGGTCCGTGCTTCTTGGTACCGCTTGTCCGGTGCTTGTCGTCCCTGCCGCTCAGTCGGCGACGATCCGTACCGAACCGGGGATGTACTCGCGCTGCCGGATCACGCGGTACCACCCCTTCGGCAGCGGGATCGTCGCGTGCTCCTCGTGCACCACCCGGCCGCCCTCGGGCAGATGCAGCAGCAGCGGTCCGAAGGGGCCCGGCTCGCTGACCAGTTCGCCCTTGCCGACGACCGCGTGCGCATGCCCGGTGACCTCTCCCAGGGCCAGCACGAGCCGGCCCCGGACATCGCGCGGCTCCTTGGGCGCGTCGGGGACGTGCGCGGGTACCGCCTCGTCCGCGACGGGCACGATCAGCACGTCTCCCTGCCGGTACATGGATCTCCCCTCCACCCCGGCGCACGGTGCCCCGGAGTCCATGCGAGGACCGTACGAGCCACCACTGACAACGCACCTTCCGAGGCCCTCCGCCGGGTCTTGTCAGTCGCTGTTGGTAGAACTGCTGCACGCACCGTCAAAGGGCCGCTCCCGGCCCGGGTTCCGTGACGGCGCCGGACCTTCCACCAGCACTCGTCCCTCACCCGCATCACACGTCAGGAGCGGCTCGCATGACCATCGGTGGCAACCTCGAGAAGCTGTACGGCCTGCCCGCCTTCTCCTTCCCCGGACCGTCCGGGACGACGACGGGGCTGCCCGAGCCCGACGCGGTGGCCTGGCGGATCGCCACCGGCTCGTACGACGCCGAGGAGGCGTGGGAGGCGGCCTTCGCCCGGTTCTGCGCCCACGTCGACACGACCAGGGTGCGGGCGCTGATCGTCGGCGCCTGGGAGGACGCGTACGACTCGGCCCCGTCCGGGATCATCCAGGCGCTGCTGGCCGCGCGTGACCGCCTGCCCGCCCTGCGGTCGGTGTTCCTCGGGGACATCACGTTCGAGGAGTGCGAGATCTCCTGGATCAACCAGACCGACGTCACCCCCCTGCTGGCCGGCTTCCCCGCCCTGGAGGAGTTCGGGGTGCGGGGCGGCCAGGGGCTGGGGTTCCCCGCTCTGCGCCACGAGGCGCTGCGCTCGCTGACCATGGAGACCGGCGGTCTCCCGGTGGAGGTCGTCCGGGGCGTCGGGGCCAGTGAACTGCCCGCGCTGGAGCACCTCGATCTGTGGCTCGGCACCTCGTGGTACGGCGCAGACAGCGAGGCCGCCGATCTGGAGCCGATTCTGTCCGGTGACCGCTTCCCGCGCCTGCGCCACCTCGCCCTGCGCAACAGCGAGATCCAGGACGAGGTCGCCGCCGCCGTGGCGTCCGCCCCGGTGGTCGCCCGCCTCGAGGTGCTCGACCTGTCCATGGGCACCCTCAGCGACGACGGCGCCGTCGCTCTCCTCGGCGGTCAGCCACTGACGCATCTGAAGAAGCTCGACCTGCACCACAACTACCTCAGCGAGCCCCTCCGGCAACGCCTGAGCGAGACCTTCGCCGCCGCGGGCGTCGAGGTCGACCTCGACCCGGACGACGCCGAGGCGGACGAGGACGACGACGGCACCGTCCACCGCTACGTGTCCGTCGGGGAGTGACGACCGCGTGACGCAGGCCCAGCCGCCTGTCCCGGTACCCGTCCAGGCCGGGGCGCCCGTCTCGGCGGCCGGCCCACCCGTGCGCTTCGCCGTCGTGGGCAACCCGGAGAACCGCAGGGTCGCCCTCTTCGCCGAGGGCGTACGCGCGGCCGGCTTGCCCGCCCCGCGCATCGTGCCCTGGGCCGACGTCCTGCGTGCGGACGGGGCGGACTTCGCGGCCGACGAGATCGTCCGGCTCGACTCGCCCGGCGAGAACCCGGAGGTCGACCGGCTGCTGCGGGACATCCAGGACCCCACGAGGGTCGAGGGCTCGGCACGCGGGTACGCGCGGTTCACCCGGGCGACGCGGGGACTGCGGGGCGGCGTCCGCCTCGACGACACCGACGACCTGGCCGTCCTGTTCGACAAGCGGCGCTGCCACGCGATCCTCGACGCGGCGGACGTCCCCGTGCCCCGGTCACCCACCTCCGGAGAAGACGCGGCACCTGTCCGGGGCTGGGCCGACGTCCGGGCGGTCATGCGCGAGCACCGGATGCCGAGGCTCTTCGTCAAGCTCGCACACGGTTCCTCGGCCTCCGGCGTTCTCGCCGTAGAGTCGTCGGCCGCCGGCCGTATCCGGGCCACCACCTCCGTCGAACTGGCTCCGGACGGAGCCCTGTTCAACTCCCTCAGGCTGCGCCGCTACGAACGCGAGCGGGACATCGCCGCGATCGTCGACACGCTGGCACCCGACGGACTGCATCTCGAACGCTGGCTCCCCAAGGCCGCACTGCGGGGCCGCGTCGCCGACCTGCGGATCGTGGTGGTGGCCGGCCGTGCGACCCACGCCGTGGTGCGCACCAGCAGCTCACCGCTGACCAACCTCCACCTCGGCGGAAGCCGCGGCGACCTGGACGCGGTCCGGGAGGCCGTACGGGCGGGAGGCGGACGCTGGTCCGACGTCCTCGCCGTGTGCGAGCGGGCGGCGGCCTGCTTCCCCCGCACCCTGTGCGTGGGCGTCGACCTGCTCCCGGCCGTCGGCTGGCGCCGGTTCGCGGTCGGCGAGGTCAACGCCTTCGGTGATCTGCTGCCCCGCCTCACGGGCCTGCCGGGCAGCGGAGCGGAGGGCCTCGACACCTACGCGGCGCAGATCGCCGCCGTCCTGCACCGCACCGGCACCGCGGACGCCCCACAGCACCCGAGCCACCGGCACCACCCGCAGCACCCGCGTGATCCACACAGAACAGGAACCACCATCCATGCCAGCGCCTGACCCGACGCCCCCCGCGCGCGCAGCGCGCACCCCGCAGGCCGCAGGCCCCATCACGTCTCCGGCGCCCCGACCACCGGACCGGCACGAGCCCGACATGAGCGGGATCGTCGGCAGCCACGACATCCTGCTCATCACGCTCGACACCCTCCGCCACGACGTCGCCGCCGAACTCGCCGCCACCGGCCGCACTCCGAACCTCGCCCGCCTGCTGCCCGGCGGCCGGTGGGAGGAGCGGCACGCCCCGGGAAGCTTCACCTACGCCTCGCACCAGGCGATCTTCGCCGGCTTCCTGCCGACGCCGGCCACCCCCGGCCCGCACCCCCGTCTGTTCGCGGCACGCTTCGCCGGCAGCGAGACCACGGCCGACGGCACCTTCGTGTACGACACCCCGGACCTGGTGTCGGGCCTGGCGGAGGAGGGCTACCGCACGGTGTGCATCGGCGGAGTCGGTTTCTTCAACCGGCAGGGCCCCCTCGGCTCGGTACTCCCGGGGATGTTCCAGGAGTCCCACTGGGAACCGGAGTTCGGCGTCGCCTCGCCCACCTCGTTCGAGGCCCAGGTGACCCGCGTGGAAGAAGTCGTACGGGAACTGCCCGACGAGCAGCGCCTGTTCCTCTTCGTCAACGTGGCCGCCCTGCACCAGCCGAACTGGTTCCACCTGCCCGGCGCCACCCGGGCCGACGGTGACACCCGCGCGACGCACGCCGCCGCCCTGGAGTACGTCGACCGGCACATCGGCCGCCTCTTCGCCGCCGCGAGCAGCAGGCGCCCCTGCTTCGCCGTCGTCTGCTCCGACCACGGCACCGCGTACGGCGACGACGGCTACACCGGCCACCGCATCGGCCACCCGTCCGTGTGGACCGTGCCCTACGCCCACTTCCTCCTGGACCACACCCCTGCCGAGGCCGCCCGATGACCACCGTCACCAGCCCCCACCCCCGCACCGGCGGCACGCACCCGGCGAGCCCGTACCAGAACTACGTCTACGCCTACCCGCACAAGACCGCCTACCGGCGGCTCCCCGACCGTCCGCTCCTGCGCGACCTGTGGGCCGCCGAACCCAAGGACGCCCTCTCCCTCTACCTGCACATCCCGTTCTGCGAGGTCCGCTGCGGCTTCTGCAACCTCTTCACCCGCATCGGCGCCTCCGACGGCCTCACCGGCGCCTACCTGGACGCCCTGGACCGGCAGGCGACCGCAGTGCGCGAGGCCCTGGGCGAGCAGAACGGCGTGCGGTTCGCCACCGCGGCCTTCGGCGGCGGCACCCCCACCTTCCTCACCGCCGCCGAACTCGAGCGGCTCTGCGACATCGCCGAACACCGCATGGGCGCCGACCTGCGTGCCGTCCCCCTCTCGGTGGAGGCCTCGCCCGCCACGGCCACCGCCGACCGGCTCGCGGTCCTCGCAGCGCGCGGCACCACCCGGCTGAGCCTCGGCGTCCAGAGCTTCGACGACACCGAGGCCCGCGCCGCCGTACGCCCGCAGCGCCGCGCCGACGTCGAGGCGGCCCTCGGCCGCGTCCGCGACGCGCGCATCCCCGTCCTCAACATCGACCTGATCTACGGCATCGACGGCCAGACCGAGCGGAGCTGGCTGCGTTCCCTGGACGCCGCCCTGGCCTGGCACCCCGAGGAGCTCTACCTCTACCCGCTCTACATACGCCCCCTGACCGGCCTCGGCCGTCGCGCGCCGGAGACCGACCCGGTCTGGGACGAGCAGCGGCTGCGCCTGTACCGTCTGGGCCGCGACCACCTCCTCGCCCGCGGCTACACCCAGCAGTCCATGCGCATGTTCCGCCGCGCCGACGCCCCGCCGCAGGGCGCCGACGACTACGCCTGCCAGACCGACGGCATGATCGGTCTCGGCTGCGGCGCCCGCTCGTACACCGCCGGCCTGCACTACTCCTTCGACTACGCCGTCGGCATGCACGAGATCCGCGGCATCATCGACGACTACGTCCTGCGCCCGGCCGCCGACCTGGCCCGAGCCGAGTACGGCCGGGTGATCGGCACCGACGAGGCCCGCCGCCGTCACCTCATCCAGTCACTGCTCCAGGTGGACGGCCTCGACACCGCCGACTACCGGGCCCGGTTCGACAGCACGCCCCGGGACGACTTCGGCACCGAACTGTCCCGGTTCGCCGACCGCGGCTGGCTGGCGGACGGCGGCCCGCGCGCTCCGTTGCTGCGGCTGACCCCGGAAGGGCTCGCCCACTCCGACGCCATCGGACCGGAGCTGTTCTCCCCGGCCGTCCGGACCGCCATGGCCGCCTACGAGCGGAAGTGAGACCCCACCCCATGAACCACCTCATGACCAGCCCTTCGAACGGCCCCCTGGACCTGACCGTGCTCTACCGCGGTCCGCTCGCCTCGTGCGACTACGACTGCCCGTACTGCCCCTTCGCCAAGCGCCGCGACAGCCGGGAGCAACTGCGCGCCGACCGTGTCGCCCTGGAGCGGTTCACCCACTGGGCCACCGCGCAGACCGGCGACCGCCTCTCCCTCCTCTTCACCCCCTGGGGCGAGGGCCTGGTCCGTTCCTGGTACCGGCGCGCCCTGACCGAACTCTCCCACCGGCCGCACATCCGCCGGGTCGCCGTCCAGACCAACCTCAGCTGCCGTACCGACTGGCTCGCCGACGCCGACCTCGACACCCTCGCCCTGTGGTGCACCTACCACCCGGGGCAGACCCCGTACGACCGCTTCCTGACCAAGAGCCACGAACTGGCCCGCCTCGGCGTCCGGTTCAGCGTCGGCATCGTCGGCCTGTCCGAACACCTGGAGCCGGCCCGGCGGCTGCGCGCCGAACTGCCGGACCAGGTCTACCTGTGGGTCAACGCCGCCGAGGGGCGCACGTACGACGACGCCGAGGCGGACGTGTGGACGGCACTGGACCCACTGTTCGGCTACAGCCGCCGCCCGCACGCCAGTGCGGGCCGGCCCTGCCGCACCGGGGAGTCCGTGATCTCCGTCGACGGCGAGGGCACGGTCCGCCGCTGCCACTTCGTCCGCACCGAACTGGGCAACCTCTACGACGGCAGCTACCGGCAGGCCCTGGCCCCACGCGCCTGTCCCCTCACCAGCTGCGACTGCCACATCGGCTACGTCCACCTCGAGACGCTGCCGCTGTACGACGTGTTCGCGGGCGGTGTCCTGGAACGAGTCCCGGCGAAGCCCGCGCGACGTGGATCGGACGACGGGGTGGGTTTGCCGCGGGACTCAGCGGCAAGTCGGTGTTCATGAGTGAACAGAACAAGAACCCGAATCAGAAGACCACCTCCACCCGGGCCGCCGCGGCCAAGGCCCAGAACGCCACGGAGAAGGCGACCGCTCCCGCCGAGCGGGCGGCAGGCGGCGTCGCCACCAAGGTGGGTGACGCGGCGTCAGTGGCCAAGTCGGGCGCCGAGCGCGCGGCCGGAGCGGCGAACGGCGCCGTGCAGAGCGCGGCCAAGGGCGTCGAGGCGGGCCGTAAGGCGGTCGTCGCCACCTCGGGTCAGGTCGCCACGACCGCGGTGACCGCCTGGACGGTCCTCTCCAACCGCAAGCTCGTCGCCGCCGGTGTCGGAGCCGGCCTGACCGTACTGAGCGCCGCGTCCTACGCGGTGGGCCGTCGCGCGGAACGCCACGCCCACGGTCCTCTCACGCGGATGACCGGCGGACGCATCTGACCCGGGGCGGGGCGGGGCGGGCGGGTCCACTCGCGCGGTGCGGCCTCGAAGAGGAAGGATGTGTCCGCAAGCGCAGAATCAACCCCTGCCAAGGAGTGGGCACATGCAGCACGAGCGAGCGGGCGGTCCGGCCGGTCCCGAGGATCTCGTCGACGTCGCCCGGCTGGTCACGGCGTACTACGCGGTGCACCCGGACCCGGAGGACGCGGGGCAGCGCGTCGCGTTCGGGACGTCCGGGCACCGCGGCTCGTCCCTGGCGGGCGCGTTCAACGAGGACCACATCGCCGCGACCAGCCAGGCCATCTGCGAGTACCGAGCCGAACAGGGCACCGACGGCCCGCTCTACCTGGGCGCCGACACCCACGCGCTCTCCGAGCCGGCCAGGGTGACCGCTCTGGAGGTGTTCGCCGCCAACGGTGTCACGGTGCTCATCGACAGTGCCGACGGCTACACGCCGACCCCCGCGGTCTCGCACGCGATCCTCACCCACAACCGCGGCCGCGCCACCGGCCTCGCGGACGGCGTCGTCGTCACCCCGTCCCACAACCCGCCCGCCGACGGCGGCTTCAAGTACAACCCGCCCAGCGGCGGCCCCGCGGGTTCGGAGGCGACCACCTGGATCCAGGACCGGGCGAACGCCCTGATCCGTGACGGTCTCAAGGGTGTCCGGCGCATTTCCTACGCCCGTGCCCTCGCCGCCCCCGGCACCGGTCGTCACGACTTCCTCGGAACCTACGTCGCCGACCTGCCGGGGGTGCTGGACCTGGACGCGATCCGGACGGCCGGCATCCGTATCGGGGCCGACCCGCTGGGCGGGGCGTCCGTCGCCTACTGGGGCCGTATCGCCGAGCAGCACGGCATCGACCTCACCGTGGTCAATCCCCTCACCGATCCCACCTGGCGGTTCATGACGCTGGACTGGGACGGCAAGATCCGCATGGACTGTTCGTCGCCGCACGCCATGGCCTCCCTCATCGCGCAGCGGGACCGCTTCGACCTCGCCACCGGCAACGACGCGGACGCCGACCGGCACGGCATCGTCACCCCGGACGCCGGCCTGATGAATCCCAACCACTACCTCGCCACAGCCATCCAGTACCTCTACGCGCACCGCGAGCAGTGGCCGGCCGGAGCCGGCGTGGGCAAAACACTGGTGTCGTCCGCGATGATCGACCGGGTCGCCGCCGACCTGAAGCGCGAACTGGTCGAGGTGCCCGTCGGCTTCAAGTGGTTCGTCGACGGGCTGGCGGGCGGCACTCTCGGCTTCGGTGGTGAGGAGTCCGCCGGCGCCTCCTTCCTGCGCCGCGACGGTTCGGTGTGGACCACCGACAAGGACGGCATCCTCCTCGCGCTGCTCGCCTCCGAAATCACCGCGGTCACCGGGAAGACGCCCTCCGAGCACTACGCCGCGCTCACCGCCCGCTTCGGCGAGCCCGCCTACGAACGGATCGACGCCCCGGCGACCCGGGAGGAGAAGGCCCGCCTGGCCAAGCTCTCGCCCGCGCAGGTCACCGCCGACACTCTCGCCGGGGAGGCGGTCACCGCGGTGCTCACCGAGGCCCCCGGCAACGGCGCGTCCATCGGCGGCATCAAGGTGACCACGGCCAACGCCTGGTTCGCGGCCCGCCCGTCGGGCACCGAGGACGTGTACAAGATCTACGCCGAGTCCTTCCAGGGACCCGGCCACCTCCGCCGGGTGCAGGAGGAGGCCAAGGCGGTGGTGCTGTCGGCACTGGGGGGCTGACGGGTTGCGCGCCGGGCGGGGGCCGGCGGCGCGTCAGCCGGCCTGTACCGCCGACGTGGTCGGGGACGGGGAGGCGGGGCCGGACGGAACGGACGTCGCCGTGGGAAGCTCCGCGGGGACGTCCTCCGACTGCTGCAGCACCGTGTCGCCGGGTCCCTGGTCCGGGGCGCCCGCGCCGGTGGACAGCTGGGACCACGCGCCCAGGGCCAGCGCGATCGCGGCGGCCGTGCCGATCACCCGGCAGACGCGGCGCGCTCTGGCCCGCCCGTCCAGGTCCCGCCACGACGGGCCCTCCCACGGGTCGTCGGGGTGCCAGAGGTCACCGACGGCGCCCGTACTGCCGGCCCCCGGTCCCTCCGCGTGTCCGCGGGCCGGCCGCGGCTGCCACCCCGACACCCGCTGCAGGGCGGAGGGTTCGACGGGGGCGGTGGCGCGGATGGCGCGTTCGTTGTCCGTGAGGAACCGCTGCCAGACCTCGTCCGGCACCGACGGCGTCCCGTCCCCGTCCTCCGGTGTCTCGCCGTCAGGTCGCTGCGCGGTCACGTCCGTTCGTTCCTCTCCGGTGCGGGAGCCCGCCGACGACACCACGGCTCACTCGCACCAGGACCCCGGGCAGGATCATCCCACAGCACGAAATCGCCGGGCCAGGGGCCCGGCGCCCCGGATGCCCTCGTCCGGACCGGTGGGACCCGATTGTGCAAAAGGTCAGAGGCGGGGCCGGGACGTGGCTCGACAGCGCTGGGGCAGGTCATGACCGACGGGAAACCGCCGACGAGCCAGACCGTGTCGTCCCGCACGCCGGGCGCGGGCCTGCTGCCGCTGATGGCGGTCGGCCCCGGCGGCCCGAGGCCGAGCGCCGTCTTCGCCTCGATGGGCGGCGCCGAGGAGTTCTACGTCTCCTGCTTCCAGGAGTCCGGCCGTGCCGAGGCCGAGATCGAACCGGACGTACGCGGCTGGCCGGCCGGCTTCTACGCGGCACTGTCCGCCGACACCATGCCCGCTGCGGACGCTCCGGGGCCGTACTTCGCCGCTCCGGGCGGCACCCCGCGCGACCGGGTTTCCACCGGCCCGCGGCCCGCCTGGCTCGGCGAGGCCGACCTCGACGTCCACGCCGAGGAGTTCGAACGCACCGGGACGAGCGGAGCCCTGGCCCGTTACCGGAACATGGACCGCGACCGGGAGGACCTCGCCGGCCGCACCGGCGCACCTCTCACCCAGCCGTCCCTGTTCGTCGGCGGTGGTATGGACGCGTCCACGGCCTGGATGGGCGACGCCATCAAGGCCTTCCCCGTCACACTCCCCGGGCTGCTGGCCTCCCGCATCCTCGACGACTGCGGCCACTGGGTCCAGCAGGAACGGCCCGAGGAGACCAACGCGATCCTCACGGACTGGTTCGCGGCGCTGCAGGCAGCCTGAGCGTGCGGGAGCGGACGGCCGGGCTTCAAATATGCATGCTAAATTCCTATTTAAGAGGCTCCGCGCACAGGACGCACAGGACGGTGACACCCGATGACGGCAGACGGCGGCGACCCCACCCCCGAGCACGGTGACGACGACCCGCTGCCCCGGATGCTGTGCGACACGGCCGCGCTGGCGGCCCTCGGGGACGCGCCGGCCGGCGCCCTGTGGCGGCTCGCGGAGTCCGGCCGGCAACTCGACGCCAACGTCGTACGCATCCCGCCCGGCCGGCAGGTCGACACGCACCGGGAGCCCGACCTCGACGTCCTTCTCCTCGTTCTGGCCGGCGAAGGCTCACTGACCGCACCCGACGGCACGCAGCCCTTGCGCGCGGGCACCCTGACCTGGCTCCCGCACGGCTCCACGCGCGCGCTCGCCGCCGGCACCCAGGGACTGACCTACCTGACCGTGCACCGCCGCCGCCCCGGCATGCGGATCAAGTCCCCCGGCGCGGCGGCACCTTCGGCCGGCCGGCCCCACAGGCGGTGACCGGACGCGTCTTTCGTCCGGAGGGTGTAACTCGAGCCAACAAAGTGATAACAGCAGACAACTTCTGAACGCTTCAAGCGGTCTAGTCCGCCATGAAGATCTCTTTCCTGATCCACAACGCCTATGGCATCGGAGGCACGATCACCACCACGTTCAACCTCGCCGCCGCGCTGGCCGAAGGGCACGACGTGGAGATCGTCTCCGTGCTGCGGCACCGGGAGCATCCCCACCTCGCCCCGCACCCCGACGTGCGGCTGCGGCCCCTGGTGGATCTCAGGCAGGAGAAGGACGACCCCCGGCACCGAAGACCGGCCAAGGTGTTCCCCTCGGCCGAGTACCGCCACCACCAGTACAGCGAGCTGACGGACCAGCGGATCGCCGCGTGCCTGGAGTCCATCGACGCCGACGTGGTCATCGGGACCCGGCCGGGACTCAACGTGCACCTCGCGCTCCAGGCCCCGGAGCACGTCGCACGGGTCGGCCAGGAGCACCTCACCCTGGACAACCACCCGCCCCGGCTGCGCACCGTGCTGCGCCGCGCCTACCGCCGCCTCGACGTGCTCACCACCGTCACGGAGGCGGACGCCGACTCCTACCGGCGCAAGATGCGGCTGCCCGGCGTACGGGTGGAGGCCCTGCCGAACAGCGTCCCCGACCCCGTCCTGCCCGCCGCCGACGGCACCGCCAAGGTGGTCGTCGCGGCCGGCCGGCTGGTCCCCGTCAAGCGCTACGACCTGATCATCCGGGCGTTCGCCCGGGTCGTCGCCGCCCACCCCGACTGGCAGTTGCGCATCTACGGCAAGGGCGAGGAACAGGCCGCGCTGCGCCGCCTGATCGAGTCGCTCGGCCTGTGGAACAACGTCTTCCTCATGGGCGCGGCGACCCCGATGGAGGCCGAGTGGGTCAAGGGATCCATCGGCGTGGCCGCGTCCAACTTCGAGCCGTTCGGCATGACCATCGTGGAGGCGATGCGCTGTGGACTGCCGGTCGTGAGCACCGACTGCCCCTACGGCCCCGGCGAGATCATCAAGGACGGCGTCGACGGCCGGCTCGTGCCCGTCGGTGACGCCGACGCCCTCGGCGCGGCCCTGCTGGAGCTCGTCGGCGACGACGAACGCCGCCGCCGCATGGGCAGGGCAGCCCTCGACAACGCCCGCCGCTACGCCCCCGGCCCCGTCGTGGCACAGGCGGAACGCCTCGCCGGAGAGGCCGTGGCGGCCAGAAGCACCGGCCGGCGCCCCGCACCGGAAGAGGGCCGGGCCCACCGGACCCTGTCCGGCCAGGGGCACGCCGCCGCCGACCTCGCCCTCGCCGCCGCCTCCGAGGCGCTGCGCACCCTACGGAAGGGACGCCGATGAGCACCGCCGCACAGGGCGCGGGCGCACCGCGCGCCCACTGCACGGTCGACGCCGACGGCCGGACCACCTTCCGTGTCGCACTCCGCTCGGCCGGACGCCCCCGGCTGGCCCTGGTGCCGAGAACGAGGAAGAACGCGCCGGAACCGCCGACGCACCTCCTCGACCTCGAACCCCACGGCGGCGACGAAGGCGGCCTCCGCGCGGTGCTCGACCCGCTGCCGGCCCTCGCCGAGGGACGCTGGGACGCGTACCTGATGAGGGAACCGGACGCGGTGAGGGAACGGCTGCGCCCCGGCCTGCGGGACCTGCGCGCCCTCGTCGACGGAAGCCTGCGGGAGCGGCCGTCCCCGGTGGCCGTCCGGGTGCCCTACGTCACGAAGGACGGGTTCCTCGCGGTCCGGGCCTGGCTGCGCGCCGCCCACGCCGAGGCCGGCCGCCTCGACCTCGCGGACGGTACGATGACGGTCCACGCACGCCTGCACGGCGCCGAACTCTCCGACGATGCCGCCGCGTTGCTCCGGCTGCGCAGTGACAGGAGCACGACGTGCTCCTTTCCGCTACGGACCGAGGGCGGCGTCTTCTCCTTCACGGCACCCTTCGGGGAGCTGACCGGCAGGACGCCCGGCGACCAGGTCTGGGACGCCTTCCTCCGGCCCGCCGCCGATGCCCCGCTGGTCCGGATCGGTCGGCTCCTCGACGACCTGGCCGACCGCAAGACGGTGTGCGTGTACCCGGCGCTCACCGTCGGCGAAGCCGTCGTGCGCCCGTACTACACCGTCGACAACGACCTCGCCGTCGAGGTGACCGCCGTGCACTGAACCGGCCCCGTTCCGGCGTGTGACGAGCCGCACATGTGGGGGCGGGCCACGTGTTCCGCGTCCCGCCCGCCCTCGTCCGTCCCGGTCCGGCACTGAGGAAGCCCTCGTCACCGGCGCCCGCCCGGCAGCCCCCCGCCCACCCCCGGCAACCCGGCGGAGAAGGCCCCGCGCCCCGCGCGATCGTTATGATGGCCGGTATCGTTCAAACGAACATTCAGGCTCGGGAGGTCTCATGCGGGAGCCGGTCGATCTGCGCAGGCAGCGGATCCTCGCCGCGATCGAGGCCAGGGGATCCGCCCGGGTCACCGACCTGGCCTCCGAACTCCAGGTGTCGGTGGTGACGGTCCGGCGGGACGTCGAGGAACTGGCGCGCGAGGGCCGGCTGCGCCGCGGCCACGGCGTCGTCCGGTCCACGTTGCCGGCCCAGGAGTTCCCGGCCCGCAACCTGCCGGGAGGCGAACTCGGCGAATTCTCCCCGCAGAGCCCTCCGGACGGGGACGCGGTAGCCGTGGTGGTTCCGGAGCGGCACTCGTACCTGTACGAGGCCCTGCACGGCGCCCGCAGCGTGCTGGAGGCGGCCGGCCGGCGCATCGCGCTGCACATCGCACCCCATGTGGCAGGCGCCGAAAGGCCGTTGGTGGAGCGGGCGCTCGCGGACGGCGCCGCCGGCCTCCTTCTGGCCCCGCGCTGGCGGACGCGCGCCGACGAGGAGGCGGACCAGGACTGGCTGGCCGCACTGGACGTGCCCGCGGTACTGATGGAACGGCGACCGTGGCCGGGCAGTGCCCTGCACGCGATGGACTCGGTCTGCTCCGACCACGACTACGGCGCCCGCCTCGCCGTGGAGCACCTGGTGGGCCTCGGTCACCGGCGGTTCGTGTTCGCCACCCGGGAGGACAGCCCCACCGCGCGCACCCTGCGGTCCGCCTTCGCCCGGATCGCCGAGGAGCATCCGCTGGTGGAGGCCGCGGCCTGGACGCTGAGCACCCCGGACGCCGGTCCCGGCGGGCCCTGCCCGGACGCCACGCCCGCAGACCTGTACGCGCGGCTGCGCGCGGTGGGGGCCACGGCCGCGGTGCTGCACGGGGACGTGGACGCGCTGATGCTCGTGCACCAACTGGCGGACAACGGAGTGCGGGTGCCCGAGGACTGCTCCGTCGTGGCGTACGACGACGTGGTGGCCGGACTCGGCACCACACCCCTGACCGCGGTCGCCCCGCCCAAGGCGGAGGTGGGCCGGGCCGCGGCCGAGCTGCTGCTCCAGCGGCTCGGCGCGCCGCGCGGCGCGCCCGCACCGGTGGTCCGGCGCACCGAACTCCTGCCGACGCTGACCGTCCGCGGCTCGACCCGCGTCCTCATGGTGAACAGGGCCTGACCGTACGGACGAACAGGTCGCGCGGGTGACCTCCACGAACAGGCACGGAGGACACCCGTCACACCGAATGAGCGTTTGACCGTTTTACTTTCCTCTGATCGATCTATTGACCGTTTGTGGGTCGGGCGTTGACGATTCCCGTGTCCCGAACAGTCGTGTCTCCGACACGCAGGAGCCGCGGGAGGCACCATGACCGATCGGCACCGCCGTCGATCCGTGCTCGCCGCGATGGCCGCCGCACCGCTGACAGGAGCCCTGGGCGCCTGCAGCGGGGGAGCAGCGGACGCACCGTCGCGCAGCAGCACAGCGAAGAGCGGCAAGGCCACGCGCATCACGTTCTGGTCCGCCCTGCGCGGCAGCCAGGAAGTGGTCGACGCGTTCAACCGCACCCATGACACCGTCCAGGTCGACTTCCAGCAGATCCCCACCGGCGGGCAGGGCGGCTACGCCAAACTGAGCAACGCCGCACGGGCCGGCAACGCCCCCGACGTGGCCACCATCGAGTACCCGCAGGTGCCGGGCTTCGCCATCGACGGCGTCGCCCTCGACGTCACCGACCTCGTCGGTGACACGCTGCGCGACGGACTGCTGCCCCAGGCGTTCGACCTGACCACGTTCCAGGGGCGGACGTTCAGCGTCCCGCTCGACGTGGAGCCGATGGTCATGCTCTACCGCGCCGACCTGTTCGACCACTACGGGTTCGAGGTCCCGCGCACCTGGGAGGAGTTCGCCGCCCTGTCCGGCGAGGTGCGCCGCAGAACGGGCGACCGGCGGCTCTCCCTCTTCCCCACGGACGGGTCGACGCAGTTCGCCGCCTACTCCTGGCAGGCGGGCGCCCAGTGGTTCGACACCCGCGACGGCGCCTGGAACGTCTCCCTCGCCGACGCCCCGACCCGCCGCGTGGCCGCCTACTGGCAGGGCCTCATCGACCGCGACGAGGTCTACATGAACGCCTCCGAGAACCGGCAGTTCGACGCGCAGATCGCACAGGGCCTGATCCTCACCCGGCTCCACGGTGCCTGGGACGGCGGCGCCCAGATGAACGCCCGCCCCGGGCAGCGGGGCCAGTGGCGAATCGCCCCGCTGCCGCAGTGGGACCCCGACCGCCCGGCCGTCGGCACCCACGGCGGTTCCACGTTCGCCGTCACCAAGGACAGCCGCCACCCCGAGGCCGCCATGGAGTTCATCGCCTGGCAGGTCTCCCACCCCGACGCGCTGCGCGCCCGGCTCTCCAGCGGCACCAGCAGCCAGTACCCCGCCGCCACCGCCCTCGTCGACGTCGGCAGGGAGGCCTTCGACCGGTCGTACTACGGCGGCCAGGACATCTACACCCTCTTCCGCCAGGAGGCGGAGAAGATCCGCGACGGCTGGGTCTGGGGGCCGCGGATGACCGCCACCGGCAAGGTGATGCAGGACTCGTTCGCCCGGGTCGGCGGCGGACGCGGCTCGCTCATCGACTCGATGCGCGCCGCCCAGAAGGGCACCATGCCCGACCTGAGGGCGCTCGGCCTGTCCACCACCCAGCACAGCACCTGAGCCGCCCGAAAGGCAGGTGACCCATCCCCATGACCGCGCTCACCGAGCAACCCGTGCGGGCCCCCGCACCCCCCGCGCCCATCGCCGGCCACGCCCGCAGGACCGCCCGGCGCCGCCGGCTGGGCGCCTGCGGTGTGCTGATGACGCCCTTCTTCGCCCTGCTGCTCGTCGTCTTCCTGATTCCCGTCGGCACCGCCGTCCACCTCAGTTTCTACAGCGACGACCAGCCCGGCCTCGGCTTCGGCCCCGAACGCACCGTCTTCGTCGGGCTGCGCAGCTACGCCGCCGTGCTGACCGACCCGACCTTCCTCGGCGGACTCGGCACCGTCGCCCTGTACTGCCTGGTCTACCTCCCGCTGATGGTGGCCGGAGCCCTCGTCCTCGCCCTGCTGCTCGACTCCGGGGTGGTCCGGCTGCGCGCCTGGGCCCAGCTCGGCCTGTTCCTGCCGCACGCGGTGCCCGGCATCATCGCGGCCCTGATCTGGCTGTACCTCTACACCCCAGGCATCAGCCCGGTCGTCGACCTGCTCGCCCGCGCCGACATCACCATCGACTTCCTGGGCGTGCACACCGTCCTGCCGTCCATCGTGAACATCGCACTGTGGAGCAACCTCGGCTACAACATGGTGATCTTCTACGCCGCCCTCCAGGCCGTGCCCCGCGAGGTGATCGAGGCGTCCGTCGTCGACGGCGCGGGCCCCGTGCGCACCGCCCTCCAGGTCAAGACACCCCTGATCCGGGCCTCCATCGTGATGGTCGCCATGTTCACCCTGATCTGGGCGCTGCAGCTGTTCACCGAACCGGTTCTGCTCAGCCAGTCCTCACCGATGATCAACTCTCGGTTCTCGCCGAGCATGTACATCTACGACGCGGCGTTCAACCGCAACAACTACAGCCTCGCGGCCGCCGCCTCGGTCGTCCTGCTGATCTGCACCCTGGCCCTGTCCTACGGCGTCACCCGCATCACCAGCCGCCACGCCGGCGAGGAGGCCCGATGAGCGCCACCGACAGCACCCTGCTGCGCCCCCGGCTGCTGGGGCGGGCCACCGTCAGAGCCGTCGTCGGCCTGTCCGTCCTCTACACCGTGCTGCCCGTGCTGTGGCTGGTGCTGGCCGCCGCCAAGGAGCGCGACGCGCTGTTCGGCAGCGACCTGCTGTCCCTGACCGGCTTCGCGTTCCTGGAAAACCTCAGCGGTCTGTTCGCCATGGAGGGCGGCCAGTACGGGCGCTGGTACGTCAACAGCCTCCTGTACGCGGTGCTCGGCGCGGCCGTCGGCGCGCTGGTGAGCGTCGCCTGCGGCTACGCCTTCGACAAGTACCGCTTCCGCCACAAGGAGAAGCTGTTCGGGCTGGTCATGGCCGCCGTCATGGTGCCGCAGACGGTACTCGCCCTGCCCCTGTACCTGGTGGCGTCCGAGGTCGGCGTCGTCAACACCTTCTGGGCCGTGTTCATCCCCGTCCTGTTCAACCCGTTCGGCGTCTACCTCGGCCGCATCTTCAGCCAGGGATATGTGCCCGACGAGGTGCTGGAGGCCGCCCGCATCGACGGCGCGGGCGAACTGACCACCTACTTCAGGGTGGCGCTGCGGATGCTGGGCCCCGGCCTGGTCACCGTGTTCCTCTTCCAGCTCACTGCGATCTGGAACAACTTCTTCCTTCCCATGGTGATGCTGTCCGACCAGGACCTCTATCCCATCAGTCTCGGCCTCTACACATGGAACAGTTCCGCGTCCGTCTCGCCCGAGTACTACCCCGTGGTCGTCATGGGCTCGCTCCTGGCGGTCGTCCCCCTCATCCTCGCCTTCGCCCTGCTCCAGCGCTTCTGGCGCAGCGGTCTGACCGCCGGCGCCGTGAAGTGACCGCTCACAGAAGGAGTTCCGCCCCACCATGACCGAGCACACGCCCGGCCCCGCCCTCCGGCCCCGTGCCGCACTGGCCATGCACCCCGACGTCGCCTCCGCCGTCCTGGACGCCGAGTCGCACGCGGCCCTCGCCGCGCTCTGCGATCCGGCACCCCTCCCCGTGCTGGACGACTTCACCACACCCGAGGCACGCGCCGTGCTCGCCGACGTCGACCTGCTGGTCACCGGCTGGGGCTGCCCGCCCCTGAACGCCGAGGTCCTGCGGGCGGCGCCCCGCCTGCGCGCCGTCGTGCACGCCGCGGGCAGCGTACGCGGCCATGTCACCGACGCCTGCTGGGAACGCGGCATCGAGGTCTCCTCCGCCGCCGCGGCCAACGCCGTACCGGTCGCCGAGTACACCCTTGCCATGATCCTGCTCACCGGCAAGCGGGTCCTGGAGAGCGCACGTGAGTACCGCACCGCCCGCGCCCGGTCCGACTGGCTGCGCCCCGACCCCTCCACCGGCAACCACCGGCGCACCGTGGGCATCCTGTCCGCCTCCCTCATAGGCCGCCGCGTCATCGAACTGCTGCGCCCGTACGACATCGACGTCCTGCTCCACGACCCGTACACCGACGACCGGGACGCAGTCGAACTCGGTGTCCGCCGAGTCGAGTTGGCGGAGCTGTTCCGGCAGTCCGACACGGTCAGCGTGCACACCCCGCTGCTGCCCGAGACCCGGGGCCTGGTCGGCCGTGAACTGATCTACTCCATGCGGCCCGACGCCGTGCTCGTCAACACGGCCCGCGGCGCCGTCGTCGACCAGGACGCGCTCACCGACGCGGTCCTCGCCGGCCGCATCCGTGCCGTACTCGACGTCACCGAGCCCGAAGTCCTGCCGCCCGGCCACCCCTTGTGGGGGTGCGAGAACGTCCTGCTCACTCCCCACCTCGCCGGCTCCCAGGGCAACGAGCTGCGCCGCCTGGCCGATCTCGCACTCGCCGAGATCGCCCGCTGGGCCGCCGGCGACGGCTTCCTCCACCCCGTACGACGCGAAAGGCTGGCCTTCCTCGCATGAGCATCCCCTTCGAACTGCCCCCGGAGAACCGCGACCTGAGCCCGCACACCGGTTACACCCGCGCCCACTGGGAGGCCGCCGCGGACGGGCTCCTCACCGCGGCCTGGCGTTGGAGCACCCCCGGCCACGCCCTGCTGGACCTGCCGGGACGAACCTCCCGCTCGGGCGTGCGCTCCGACGGCCTCGAGGGGTACGCGAGGACGTTCCTCGCCGCCGCCTTCCGGGTGGCGGGCGCGGACGGGGACGACCCCCACGGGTGGCTCGAGCGCTACGCGGGCGGACTCGCCGCCGGCACCCGCAGCCCGGGCCGCGAGGACACCGAGTCCTGGCCGCTGATCCTCGACTTCACGGTGCAGGGCCAGCCCATGGTCGAGTCGGCGTCGGTCGCCCTCGGGCTGCGCCTGACCGCCCCCTGGCTGTGGAAGAACCTCGACCCCGGTGTGCAGGACCGCGCCGAGGAGTGGCTGCGGGGCGCTCTGCGGCACACCCCCGCGCCCAACAACTGGTACCTCTTCCCGTACACCGTCGCCGGGTTCCTGGAGTCCGTCGGCCGCGGTGACAGCGAGACGGCCGCGGCCCGGCAGCGGGCGGTGGACCTCCTGGAGAGCTGGTACCAGGGCGACGGCTGGTACACCGACGGTGACGTGCGGGCCTTCGACCACTACAACGGCTGGGCCCTGCACCTGTACCCGGTCCTCGACGCCCATCTCTCCGGCGACGCGGACGCCCTGGCCCACTACGGCTCCCGGCTGCGCACCCATCTCGAGGGCTTCGCCCTGATGTTCGGCTCGGACGGGGCGCCGATGCACTACGGACGGTCCCTGACCTACCGCTTCGCGGCCGCTTCCGCTGTCGCGCTGGGCGCGGTGACCGGCCACAGCCCGCTGAGCCCGGGGGCCTCACGCCGTATCGCCGACGGCAACCTGCGCCACTTCCTCGACCGCGGCGCGCTGACCGACGACGGACTGCTGAGCCTCGGCTGGCACGGCCCGCACGACGCCGTGCTGCAGACCTACTCGGGCCCGGCGTCCCCGTACTGGGCGTCGAAGGCGTTCGTCGCGCTGCTCGCTCCCGCCGGCCACGCCCTCTGGACGGACCGCGAGGAGCCCGCGCCGGTGGAGGAGTCCGACCGGGTGCTCGCCCTGCCCGCACCAGGACTGCTTCTCCAGACGACCCGTACCGACGGAATCGCCCGCCTGCACAACCACGGCAGCCACCATGTGGGCCCGTACCGGGCGGAGTCGGCGGCCGAGGACGACCCGCACTACGGGCGCCAGGCCTACTCGACCCGCACCGGCCCGACCGCGACCGGGAACATCGCCGACAACCACCTGTCCGTGGTGGTCGGCGGCCGGCCCAGCGTGCGCCTCCGCGTCCACCCGCTGGGCGCCGGACACGGAGACGGGTGGGGCTGGGCGGCCTCCTGGCACCGGCCGGTGTTCGCCGACGGTCCGCCGATGGTGCCGGGTCTGCGGGTGGAGAGCGTCACGGTGGCCCACGGCCGGCACGAACTGCGGGTGCACCGGGTGGTGGGGGCACCGGCGGACTCCCTCGTCACGCACACGGGCTGGGCCACCGGACCCGACGAGCCGCTGGTCTCGTCCCTGCACGGTCTGCACGGCTGGGACGCTCCCGCCGCGGACCCGGTCCGGGCTCCCCAGGGCACAGCCTTCACCCGCTGGGCCCGGGTGCCCCGGCTCACCGGCCGGTCCGACGGCACGTCCGTGCACGTCAGCCTGGCGAGTCTGACCGCCGAACCCGAGCCGCGGCCCCTGACGGAGGCGGTCCGGGAGGTCCGGGTGGACGAGGGGAACACGGTCGAGGTCGTGTGGGCCGGCAGCGGAGCCCGCACCCGGATCTCGTTCGACCCGGTGGAGGTCGGCCACACGGAGCAGTGACCGGGGCGGGCTTCGGGCCCGTGTCGCATCGGTGCAGGGCAGGGGCGTCGTCCGGGAGGGCGGCGCCCCTGCCGTGTCCGGACCGGACCGCGGTCCGACAATGTTCGTTGTGTCCATGCCATTGACAAGTGGGGCGGGAGGCCGAAACTCTCACTCCAGGAGCCGCAAGAAATCAACTGACATCCGCAAAAGATGTACGACTGGTCGGTATTCCGTGGCAGGCGTTCTCTGCCTGTCCGGATGTCCACCTGTCCCGCCGTCCGTCCGCACCCGTGCCTCAGCCGGCTCCGTCTGCTCCGCCCGTACGTCCCGCACGCGCCCGAGCACGCCCCAGCACCCGCCGTGGAACGAGGACTTCATGAGACGGAAGCGATTCGGCCCCCGGACGATCACCGGCCTGCTCCTGGCCGGCCTGGTCGCCGTCGGTCTCCATCCCGCACCGGCCACCGCCGCGGCACCGGCCGTCCGCGGGCCCAACCTGGCGCTCGGCAAGAGCGTGACCGCCGGTGGCTCCCACGCCGGCCATCCCGTCACCAACGTGACCGACGGAAGCCAGCAGACCTACTGGGAGGGCCCGGCGGGGTCCTTCCCGCAGCCCGTACTCGTCGACCTCGGCGGCACCGTCGAGACCGACCAGGTGGTCCTGGAACTGCCCACCGGCTGGGAGGCACGGACCCAGACACTCACCGTCGAGGGCAGCACCGACGGCACCTCCTTCACCACCCTCTCCGCCTCCGCCGCCCGCCGCTTCGACCCCGCCGACGGCAACACGGTCACCGTGGACTTCGCCGCCCGGGACCTGCGCCACATCCGCGTGCGGATGACCGGCAACACCGGCTGGAACGCAGCCCAGTTGTCCGAGATCGAGGTCTACGACAGTGACGCGGGCACCGACCCCGAACAGCCACCGGCCGACGGAACCAACCTCGCGCTGAACAAGCCCGTCCAGGCCTCCTCCACCGTGCACCAGTTCGTGGCGAGGAACGCCAACGACGGTCGGACAGGCACCTATTGGGAGTCCGCAGGCCATCCCGCCACATTCACGGTCCAGTTGGGTGCGAACGCCGATCTGACCGGCGTCGTCGTGAAGCTCAACCCCGACGCGGTCTGGGAGACCCGGACCCAGAGCATCGAGGTCCTCGGACGCGAGCAGGCCGCCGGCGGCTTCACCTCGATCAAGGCCCGCGCCGACTACACGTTCAACCCCGCCTCGGGCGGCAACACGGTCACCATCCCGGTCACCGGGCGCCATGCCGACGTACAGCTGAGATTCACCCACAACTCCGGCGGATACGGCGCCCAGATCGCCGAACTGGAGGTCGTGGGCGCCGCCGCCCCCAACCCCGATCTGGTCGTCACCGACCTCACCTGGACGCCCGCGTCCCCCACCGAGTCCGACGCCGTCACGGTCCGCGCGACCGTACGCAACACCGGTACCGCCCCGTCACCCGCCTCCACCCTGGACGTCGGCCTCGAGGGCACCGTCGCCGGCAGTGCCCCGGTCGGCGCACTTGCCGCCGGCGCCTCCACGACCGTCTCCGTGGACGTGGGCAGACGGACCCAGGGTGCCTACACGGTGTCCGCCGTGGTCGACCCCACGGACACCGTCCCCGAGCAGGACGACACCAACAACAGCCGCACCGCGACGGACAGACTGACCGTGGCCCGAAGTCCCGGACCCGACCTGGAGGTCCGCTCGATCGCCACCGACCCGGCGAGCCCCGCCACCGGCGCCGCCGTCTCCTTCACGGTCACCGTGCACAACCGGGGCACCTCGGCCGTGCCCGCAGGCTCCGTCACCCGGCTGGAGGTGGGGGACCGGGTCCTCGACGGCACGACCGGGACGGTCACCGCCGGCGCGAGCACCCGGGTCACCGTCGACGGAACCTGGACCGCCACCGGCGGATCGAGCGTCCTCACCGCGACCGCGGACGCCACCGGCGGAGTCGCCGAGACCGACGAGAACAACAACGTCCTCACCCGCTCCCTCGTCGTCGGCCGTGGCGCCGCCGTGCCGTACACCGAGTACGAGGCGGAGGACGGCACCTACCTGGGAACGCTCCTGACCGCCGACGCGAAGCGGACCTTCGGCCACACCAATTTCGCCACCGAGTCCTCCGGACGTCAGTCGGTCCGTCTCAACTCGACCGGACAGTACGTGCAGTTCACATCCTCGGGCCCGACCAACTCGATCGTCGTACGCAACTCGATCCCGGACGCCCCGGGCGGCGGCGGCACCGGGGCCACCCTGAGCCTGTACGCGGACGGCGAGTTCGTGCAGAAGATCGGCCTCAGCTCCAAGCACAGCTGGCTGTACGGCAACACCGACCAGCCCGAAGGGCTCACCAACACCCCACAGGCCGACGCCCGCAGGCTGTTCGACGAGTCCCACGCCCTGCTCGGCCGGAGCTTCCCGAAAGGCACCACCTTCCGGCTCCAGCGCGACAGCGACGACAACGCCGCGTTCTACATCGTCGACCTGATCGACCTGGAACAGGTCGCCCCGCCCGCCGAACGGCCCGCGGGCTGCGTTTCCATCACCGAGTACGGAGCGGTCCCGGGCGACGGGATCGACGACACGGACGCCCTCCAGCGGGCCGTGACCGCCGACCAGAACGGGCAGATCGACTGCGTGTGGATCCCGCCGGGGCAGTGGCGGCAGGAGCAGAAGATCCTCACCGACGACCCGCTCGACCGCGGTGGGCACAACCAGGTCGGCATCCGCGACGTCACCGTCCGGGGCGCCGGCATGTGGCACTCCCAGCTCTACACCCTCACCCCGCCGCACCAGTCGGGCGGCATCAACCACCCGCACGAGGGCAACTTCGGCTTCGACATCGACGACAACACCCGGATCTCGGACATCGCCATTTTCGGCTCGGGCACCATCCGCGGCGGCGACGGCGGCGCCGAGGGCGGCGTCGGCCTGAACGGCCGCTTCGGCGAGAACACGAAGATCAGCAACGTGTGGATCGAGCACGCCAACGTGGCCGCCTGGGTGGGCCGTGACTACAGCAACATCCCCGAACTGTGGGGACCCGCCGACGGGCTGGAGTTCACCGGCATGCGGATCCGCAACACCTACGCGGACGGCGTCAACTTCGCCAACGGGACCCGCAACTCACGGGTGGAGAACTCGTCGCTGCGCAACACCGGTGACGACGCGCTGGCCGTCTGGGCGAGCAAGCACGTCAAGGACCCCTCCGTCGACGTCGGCCACGACAACCACTTCCGCAACAACACCGTTCAACTGCCCTGGCGCGCCAACGGCATCGCCGTCTACGGCGGCCACGGCAACACCATCGAGAACAACCTGATCCACGACACGATGAACTACCCGGGCATCATGCTGGCGACCGACCACGACCCGCTGCCCTTCTCCGGACGGACCCTCATCGCCAACAACGCCCTGCACCGTACCGGCGGAGCCTTCTGGAACGAGGACCAGGAGTTCGGCGCCATCACCCTGTTCGCGCAGGGGCCGGACATTCCGGGAGTGGTGATCCGCGACACCGACATCCACGACTCGACGTACGACGGCATCCAGTTCAAGACCGGCGGCGGCGCCATGCCGGACGTCCGGATCAGCAACGTCACGATCGACAGGTCCAACAACGGGTCCGGCATTCTCGCCATGGGCGGCGCCCGCGGCAGTGCCACTCTGACGGACGTCACCATCACCGGTTCGGCCGAGGGCGACGTGCTGATCGAACCCGGCTCCCAGTTCGTGGTCAACCGGTAGCCCCACCGCGCCACCACCCCCGCGCAACCGCGCCGGGCGACGGGTCCGTACCCCCTCGGGTACGGGCCCCGGTGCGTCCGGACGGCCCCGTCGGCAGGCGCGACACCCCCATCCGGCGCGTCACCATGGGTGAGGCGATGGATGCGTACCGTGACACGCCGAGTAGGGTCCGGGTCTCACACGGGCGGGCGCATGTGCGAGATCCTTCCCGAGGGTAGAGCTACCGGCCCCACAGAAGGAGAGCGGAACAGTGGCGGTTCACAGTGCGTCGGACTCGGTCGAGTCGGGCTCCTACGAGGACGAGCTGCCGGTCCGGCGCAGGCGCCCCGGCAAAGTCGTCGTCTCATGGCTGACCACGACCGATCACAAGACCATCGGCACGCTGTATCTCACGACGTCGTTCGCGTTCTTCCTCATCGGCGGCATCCTCGCGCTGGTCATGCGCGCCGAACTGGCCCGTCCCGGTATCCAGATCGTGTCGAACGAGCAGTACAACCAGGCGTTCACCATGCACGGCACGCTCATGCTGCTGATGTTCGCGACCCCGCTGTTCATCGGCTTCGCGAACTGGATCATGCCGCTCCAGATCGGCGCTCCCGACGTCGCCTTCCCGCGGCTGAACATGCTCTCCTACTGGCTGTTCCTGTTCGGCTCACTGATCGTGCTCAGTGGTTTCCTCACCCCGAACGGCGCGGCCAGCTTCGGCTGGACCGCCTACACCCCGCTGTCGGACTCGGCCCGCATGCCTGGGCTGGGCGGTGATCTGTGGGTCATGGGCCTGGCGTTCTCCGGCTTCGGCACGATCCTCGGCTCGGTCAACTTTCTCACCACGATCATCTGCATGCGCGCTCCCGGCATGACGATGTTCCGCATGCCGATCTTCACCTGGAACGTGCTGCTGACCGGTGTGCTGGTCCTGCTCGCCTTCCCGGTGCTGGCCGCGGCGCTGCTGGCGCTGGAGGTGGACCGGAAGTTCGGGGCGCACATCTTCGACACGGCCAACGGCGGGCCGCTGCTCTGGCAGCACCTGTTCTGGTTCTTCGGCCATCCAGAGGTGTACATCATCGCGCTGCCGTTCTTCGGCATCGTCTCCGAGATCATCCCGGTCTTCTCCCGCAAGCCGATCTTCGGGTACCTGGGACTGATCGGCGCGACGATCGCGATCGCGGGCCTGTCGGCGACGGTGTGGGCGCACCACATGTTCGCCACGGGCGGTGTGCTGCTGCCGTTCTTCTCCTTCATGACCTTCCTGATCGCGATCCCGACCGGGGTGAAGTTCTTCAACTGGATCGGCACCATGTGGAAGGGGTCACTGAGTTTCGAGACACCGATGCTCTGGGCGGCGGGCTTCCTGGTGACCTTCCTCTTCGGTGGTCTGACCGGTGTCATCCTGGCCTCGCCGCCGCTGGACTTCCACGTCACCGACTCGTACTTCGTGGTGGCGCACTTCCACTACGTGGTGTTCGGCACGGTCGTCTTCGCGATGTTCGCCGGCTTCCACTTCTGGTGGCCGAAGTTCACCGGCAAGATGCTCGACGAACGGCTTGGCAAGATCACCTTCTGGACGCTGTTCGCCGGCTTCCACGGCACGTTCCTCGTCCAGCACTGGCTCGGAGCCGAGGGGATGCCCCGCCGGTATGTGGACTACCTCGCGGCCGACGGCTTCACCGCGCTGAACACGGTCTCGACCATCGCGTCGTTCCTGCTCGGCATGTCGATGCTGCCGTTCCTCTACAACATCTGGAAGACGGCCAAGTACGGCAGGAAGGTCGAGGTCGACGACCCGTGGGGCTACGGCCGTTCGCTCGAATGGGCGACGTCCTGCCCGCCGCCGCGGCACAACTTCCTCACCCTGCCGCGGATCCGCAGCGAATCCCCGGCGTTCGACCTGCACCACCCGGCGGTCGCGGCGTACGACCGGGAGGAGAACCGCCCCGAGCGTTCCGTGGTCCAGGCCCCCGGGGACCAGGCCTGACAGGAGTGATCCCGCAGCCCAGCGTGGAGGAGCATGTGAATCCGAGCCAGGACAGCACCCGTGGCCTCGACCAGCTTGAGGGGTACCTGCTGTGGGCGGCCGAAGTCGAGGACGCGCGGCGCCAGGCCGGCCGGTTCGCCGAGCAGTTGCCGTGGCTGACGACCGCACAGCGCGAGGAAGTGGAACGCGTCTACACCGCCGACCGCATCGAGGCCTCCCGCGCGACACTGGTCCGGATCTGTGAGCGGGCGGCCGAGCTCCGCGGCGCTTATGAACACCGCTACCGGCAGCTCCGGGCGCGGTGCGTGGCGGCCGCGGTCGTGGGCGTCACGAGCGGGGCGGGCGCCGTCGTCCTCGCGTTCCTCGTCGGGAAGTGACGGCCCGCCGCCCCGCAGGGGCCACCGGACGCCGGTGCCCCGGCGGGCAGATGGGGGACGTTGGTCGGACTCGCGCGGGGAGCGCGGCGTTTTGGCGAAGTCGAAGTCAGGCTGGCTCCATGGCTTCATCGATCGAAGGCCCGCACCGCGGCCGTCACCGAGCTCCGTCCCCGGGCGACCGGTGGTCCGCCGCCCCGGTCCGGGGCCGCGGCCGGCTGCCCATGCCGGCTCTCGCCCTCCTGACGGCGGCGCTCCTCACCGGCTGCGGAGCGATCACCGGCAGCACGGCACGGGATTCGTCCACCCCCGCGGTCACCCACGCAGCGGTCACCCCCACGGCAGCCGCCCCGCCGGCTGCCGGCGGGGCGCCGGGGAACGCGGCGGCAGGTAACACAACGCCGGGCACCGGGGCACCCGGCGCGGGGAGCACCGCACAGGGCCGGACCGACGCCGGAGCGCATCCCGACGCCCCCGTCCCGCTCGGCGGCCTCGGTCCCCGGACACTGGCTCTGATCCCCGAGAACGCCCGCCAGGCAGTCGTCGTCACCGGCAGGGGCCTGGACGCGAACCGCTCCGAGGCCGTGCTGTACCGGCGTACGGCCTCGGGCTGGGAGGCGGGTACGGCATGGCCCGCCCGTAACGCCCTCAACGGCTGGACCGACGACCACGTGGCGGGCGATCTCCGCTCGCCCATCGGCGTATTCACCCTCAGCGACGCGGGGGGACTGCTGCCCGACCCGGGCACCCGGCTGCCCTACGACGAGTCGCCCGGGTTCTCCATCGAGGGCACGGGGTTCATGGGGGAGCCGCTCGCCGGGTCCTTCGACTACGTCGTGGCGATCGACTACAACCGCGTTCCGGGCACCTCCCCGCTCGACCGGACCCGCCCCCTCGGCGCCGACCGGGGCGGTGGCATCTGGCTGCACGTGGACCACGACGGGCCCACCCAGGGCTGCGTGAGCCTCGAGGAGGCGCACATGAGGCAACTTCTGCTGGCCCTCGACCCCGAGCAGCACCCGGTCGTCGTCATGGGAGACGCCGGGACACTGAGCAGGTGAACGGGGTGCGCGTGTTCGGTGCCGGTACCGATGCCGGTGCCGCGCGGCGCGGGTGGGCCGGGTGTGCGGGCTGACGGTCAGGGCGCGATCCCCACCCCGTCCACACGGCTCCACGACCGCTCCCGCGCCGCGGTCATCGCCGGCCAGGTCAGGCCGCCCGGCCGCGGCCGCACCCGCGAGGCGTAGGACGAGGGCCGGTACGTCGGGTCGTAGAGGCAGCCGGTGTCGTACACGCGGTCGAAGGAGGCGCAGGAGGCGGCGATCGACCGAGCCGTCGGCTTCCTGCCGGTGCGTGCCCAAGTGTCCAGCGCAGAGATGGAGTTGGCGTACTCGGAGTTGCTGAGCGCGCTGTGCTCGTGCTCCTTCGTGAACGTCTGCACCAGGTACCGGTCCCGGTGGGCGCCGGCGAGGGTGTCCCGGTAGGCGGCCTCGTGCTCGACGAACGCGGTGGGGTCGGCGATGGCGTGGAGCGTGAGCACGGGGACACTCACCTTGCCGGTGAGGTCGCTGTCGTACGAGAGGTCGCGGACGGCGGTGGGATCGGGGGAGAAGCGTTCCACCCCCGCGTTCAGGGCCTCGTCGTCGTACGAACCGGAGTACCGGACGACCTCGTTGCCGAACGGATTGCGGTCACCGAGCCGCTTGTGCACGATGTCGCGGAAGGTGAAGACCGAGAAGCGCAGGTGCGACTCCAGGGTGCGTTCCGGGAGGCCGGTGACGGCGAGGATGTCGTCCAGGTTCCGCTGTTGGAGCGCTGTCCGCTCCTCGGGAGCGGACGAGTAACCGGTGCATTCCTCGAGCCGGGACCGCAGGCCGGCCGTCGTCAGTGCCGAGGCCGGGCGCAGGCCCTGCCACAGCGGGTACTGCGGCTCGCTGGGCCGGGGCAGGTTTTCGCAGTAGTACTGGTGGACCACGCGCAGGTCGACCCGGTAGTCGTAGCCGCGCGAACCACCGGCGAGGACGCCGTTGGTGAGCAGCGCGCCGTCGTACGGGCCGTTCGGCCTGCCGTGGAGCTCCACGACCTTGGCGGCCACGTTGCCGCCCCAGGACTGACCGTGGACGTACGTCCGGCGCGGTGTGCCGAACTCGCGCACGAACAGGCGGCGGAGGTTCTCGGTGTCGGCGGCGGCCATCCGGGTGCCGTAGCCGCCCCGGCGGTAGGACGAACCGGCCCAGGCGTAGCCCTGGTCGACCATGACCTGCCACCGCTCCAGATCGCCGGGGGCGCGCTCGGGATCGGAGGCGTCGTCCAGATCGGGGCCGCCGTGGGCGTGCACGACGAGCGACCTGTTCCAGTTCTCGGGGACGGCGATCACGTAGTGGGCGCCGCCTGCGTCCCGGCCGGTGTAGCAGGTGGCCTTCCCCTCCAGACCGGACGGACAGGCGACGGATGTCGGACGGCTCTCATCGGCCAGGGCGGAGGCCGGTGCCTGCGCGAGCGCGCCGACGGTCACTCCCGCGAGGCACAGGGCCAGGGCCGTGGAACGGCGCCGGGAGGAACGGTGTGTTCTGGAAAGGGGGACGGCCTGACGGGAACTGTTCACGGTGGTGCTCCTGGTTCGGCTCGGCGCATGCCTGCGCATGGGCCGTGATGCCAGGAACACCGGACGATCAAGACCATGGGGGCGGTGTTTGCGTTCATACTGTTCGGCCGGTGGCCCGTAGCCCGTGCGGGTGGCTGGCACGGGCGCGCACCGGTCCGCGCCCCGACGCGGCCGCGCCGCCACCGGGATCGTCGACGCCGCGGCCTTCCTCGGCCTCGGGCAGACCGGACCCGCGCAGTGGGGGCCGCCGAAGTGCGGCTCGCCCGGCCGCGGCCCGCTCACCGGCCCTTACCGGGTTTCTGCGTGCTGCGCCGTGTACTCCACTCTCCCGTGCTCCGTGCGTCCCAGTCCGGGTCGTCCAGGGCCCACCGTGCTCCGCCCGCGCCCCGGGAGGGCCGGCCCGAGGCGGCCTCGCCCGCGGTGAGGTGCTCCAGCACCTCGACCAGTTCCTGGCAGGCGCGTTCCACGGAACGCCGCGTGTTGCGCTGCTCGGTGATCAGCGCCGACAACAGCAGCGCGGTCAGGGCCACGGTGCCGTTGAACGCCTGGAGGTTGATCAGGACTTCCTCGTGGGACAGGCCGTCGAAGGGCCCGGACCGATCGGTCGCCGCGACGGTGGCCATGACGGAGGCGAACATCGCGCACGCCGTGCTGCCGGCGAGCCGGAACCGCAGTGCCGCCCAGATCAGCAGCGGATAGATGAGGAACAGCATGCTCATGCCGGTGCGGGTGGCCAGGGGTACCAGGGAGGCCGCGATGACCGTCAGCACCAGGGCCTCCTTCCACCGGGACCAGCGCAACGGGCCGCGCAGGCGGTGGAGCACGAGCAGGGCCGGGGTGACCACGAGTACTCCCATCGCGTCCCCCACCCACCAGGCCAGCCACACCTCCCAGAAACCGGCACCCGGCAGCTCGCCGGTGGCGACCAGCAGTCCGGCGGCGACGGACGAGCTGACCAGCATCGCGGCGAAGGCGCCCAGGAACACCAGTGCGACCCCGTCCCGCAGGCGTGCGAGGTCGGTACGGAAGCCCACGGCGCGCAGCAGGAGACACCCGCACACGGGTGCGGCGGTGTTGCCCGCCAGGATGACGAGCGAGGACCACGTCAGTGAGGTGAGCGACAGGAGGACGCCCAGGGTGCCGAGGGCGATCCCCGGCCAGTAGCGCAGCCCGAAGACCAGCAGAGCGGCGACGGCCACACCGGTGGGCGGCCAGATGGGCGAGACGACCGCGCCCCCGATGACCAGTTCCCGCGTCAGCCCCAGTCGTCCCGCCGCGTAGTAGCAGGCGGCGATCGCCACCGTCCGAAGCGTGTAGACGACCGGTTTGCGCAGTCCCTGGCTAGCCACCACACAAGCCATCAGACACCGGGCGCGCACCGTCGGCGAGGCGGGAGGACGCGGCGGGACGGGTGTGGCACGACGGGAGGGGCGCGGTGCGGCGGGACGGCTGGTGCCGGGAGGCCTACGGCTGGGCGTCCTGGCCGTTGCGCGCGATCACCAGGACGGCCGCGTCGTCCTCGTGGCCCACCTGCTCCGCTCCCTTGATCACGGCGGCGGCCAGCGCGTCCGCGTCCAGCCGGGCGACCGCCGCGATGCCCGCGAGCCGCACCACATGGTCCAGCCCTTCGTCGAGCCGCATCGACGGACCCTCCACCACACCGTCCGTGAGCATCACGAACAGGCTGCCCGTGTCGAGCCGGTACCGGGTCACCGGGTAGGCCGACTCCGGCTGGATGCCCAGCGGAGGGCCGCCCTCGTCCCGCGTCACGCCGGACCGGCCGTCCGCCGTGGCCCACACGCACGGCAGGTGTCCGGCCCGAGCGCTCTCGATCACGCCGCTGGACGGGTCGAGCCGCATGAAAGTGCAGGTGGCGAAGAGGTCCGAGCCCAGGGACAGCAGCAGGTCATTGGTCATGGCGAGCAGTTCGCCCGGCTCACCGGTGACGGAGGCCAGTGCCCGCAGCCCCACCCTGACCTGACCCATGAAGGCGGCCGCCTCGACGTTGTGCCCCTGGACGTCCCCGATGGACAGGCCGATGCGGCCGTCGGGCATCGTGAAGGCGTCGTACCAGTCGCCTCCCACATTGAGCCCCTGGTAGGCGGGCGCGTAACGCACGGCCAGCCGCACACCGCCGGCGACGGGAAGATCCCGGGGCAGCATGCCGCGCTGCAGGGCGACGGCGAGTTCCACCCGGGAGCGCTGCACCTCGGCCTGCGCGCGTGCCTGAGCCGTCAGCGCCCCGAGCCTGGCCAGCAGCTCGTCGCCGTCGTCCGTCGAGGCGGTACGGGACATGGATCACTCACTCGGGCGAGGGCGGCAACGCTCAATGGTCTCCCTTGGGGAGGGGATCTCAGTGATGCCTATATCGAATGATAATCGGAAATTAAATGAGTGGGCCAGTTTCTGGAGGCGACCCGCGTCTCTGCCTCTCTCGAGTGTGTGTACGTGTGCCCCGGCCCGATGGCGGCGTCGCCGGAGCGGCGGCCGAGGCGGCTGAGGCGGTAGTGCGGCAGTGCCCGTAATGGAACCTGTTCCTGCGATGAGATGGTGACGGGAAAAATCGTTGGATCTCTGTCCTTTCTGTATGTTGACGCTCGTGCGATGCTCCTGGGCGGGGTGTGGAGGGAACAGGTTCTCCTGTCGTTCGGCTGTCACGTCACGGCGTGCCCGCAGGTATCCAGGTCGTCGCTTCACCCGTTTAGGCTGTGCCCATGGAGCAGCGCGAGATCATGCAGCGGGGCGTCGGCATTCTCACCGAGGCCCTCGAGATGCGGCGGCAACTCCGGGAGAACCCGGACGCCGAGGTCACCAGAAGTGGAGCGGTCTCCGCGCTCCTCGAGGAGATGCTGCCGCACATCCAGTTGCCGCACGACGCGAGCCCCCGCGAGGTGGCGGAGATCGTCACCGAGAAGCTGGGGCCCGCCATCGTGCACATCACCTCCGCCCTCACCTTCGCCTTCGTGCAGCTCGCCGAAGTGCACGACGCCGGCCGTACCGACGTGTCCTCCTCGGACGTCCTGCGTTCCATCTCGCTGCGCTACGAGCCCGGGGCGGAGCGGTAGACGGCACCCGCCCGACGGTTGAAGGCCCTGAGGGAGGGGATCCGACGGCCCTGGCCGCACGTGAGGGCGACGGCCGGACCCCGGCCACTACCGGGGTGCTCACCGGCGCCGGCCCGGCCGATGGGCGTCGGCGTCACCAAGGTGGAGCGGCTGGCCCCGCGGGGCACCGACGGAGAGGGCGGCGTCGACTCCGACCGCACCGGCTGGGTGGGCGCCCTCGGGCCGGGGCGCCGCCGAAGCCGATCTCGTTCCCGCCGGGGTCGCGGTACACGGTCTTGCGGACGCCGTTCGGGCAGGTCTCCTGGCGCGTCGGCCGGAGCCCTCTGGCGGCGATGCGGGCGACGCGGTCGTCGAAGCCGTCGGTGAGGACGGTGTGCCGGGCGCGGCCGGCGTGCCCGGGCGTGTCCGACGGCCGCCGACCGGTGCTCCGCAAGCTCCCGGCCGGCCTCGGAGCCACTGCCGCGGAGGTCGCAGGGGAGCCCGGCAGCCGTTCGTATCGGGCCGGCGCGGCCGCGTAGTCCCTGACGGGGACACCGGCGAGGAGATCGAGGGCCGTGCGGTCACGCCAAGGGCTTTCGCGTCGGGGCAGGGGGCCGTCCCGGGCCCGGGCGGCCGCAGGTCGTCCCGGACTCTTGACTCCTTACGTGCCCGTAGTCATCCTCGGCTCATATCTTGTGCCGGTCATGACAATCGGTCGGGCGGTCCCGGCCGCCGGCCGGACCGCCCGAGAGGGCCGACCGTGTCGTTCCGCCGACGAAGGGACATGGGCCGTGACCATCGTTCGACGCAGGTACGGCGAACGCCGTCCTGCCGCCCTCGTGTCCCTGCTCCTGCTCGTGCTCGCCATGTCCCTCGGCCCGACGCCCAGTTCGGCGGCCGGCGGTGACTGGTGGGAGCCGACCGCGCGGCCTGCCCCGGACTCCGGCATCGGCGTCACCGGGGAGCCCTTCACCGGCACCGACGCGCGCGGCGAGGTCCGCGGGTTCGTCGACGCGCACAACCACCTCATGTCCAACGAGGCTTTCGGCGGCCGGCTCATCTGCGGCAAGCCCTTCTCCGAGCAGGGGATCGCCGACGCCCTCAAGGACTGCCCCGAGCACTACCCCGACGGCTCCCTCGCGATCTTCGACTTCATCACCAACGGCGGTGACGGCAGGCACGATCCGGACGGCTGGCCCACCTTCGTGGACTGGCCCGCCCACGACTCCCTGACCCACCAGCAGAACTACTACGCCTGGATCGAGCGGGCCTGGCGCGGCGGGCAGCGGGTCCTGGTGAACGACCTCGTCACCAACGGAGTGATCTGCTCCGTGTACTTCTTCAAGGACCGCGGCTGCGACGAGATGACGTCCATCCGGCTGCAGGCGAAGCTGACGTACGACATGCAGGCCTACATCGACAGGATGTACGGCGGCACGGGCAAGGGCTGGTTCCGCATCGTCACCGACAGCGCGCAGGCCCGGCAGGTCGTCGAACAGGGCAAACTGGCGGTCGTCCTGGGGGTCGAGACCTCCGAACCCTTCGGCTGCAAGCAGGTCCTGGACGTCGCCCAGTGCGACAAGGACGACATCGACGCCGGGCTGGACGAGCTGTACGACCTCGGCGTGCGCAGCATGTTCCTGTGCCACAAGTTCGACAACGCGCTGTGCGGAGTCCGCTTCGACGAGGGGGCGCTGGGCACCGCCATCAACGTCGGGCAGTTCCTGTCGACCGGCACCTTCTGGAGGACGGAGCAGTGCACCGGCCCCCAGCACGACAACCCCATCGGCCTGGCCGCCGCCCCCGCCGCCGAGGAGGAACTCCCGGCCGGCGTCGAGGTCCCCGCCTACGACGAGGACGCCCGCTGCAACGTCCGCGGGCTCACCGACCTCGGCGAGTACGCCGTACGCGGCATGATGGAACGCAACATGATGCTCGAGATCGACCACATGAGCGTCAAGGCCACCGGCAGGGTGCTCGACCTCTTCGAGGCCGAGTCCTACCCCGGCGTCATCTCCTCGCACAGCTGGATGGACATGGACTGGACCGAGCGGGTCTACGGGCTCGGCGGTTTCGTCGCCCAGTACATGCACGGCTCGGAACACTTCGTCGAGGAGGCGGAGCGCACCGAGGCGGTGCGGGACAAGTACGGCGCGGGTTACGGCTACGGCACCGACATGAACGGCGTCGGCGGCTGGCCCGCCCCGCGCGGCGCGGACGCGCCCGATCCCGTCACGTACCCCTTCCGCAGCGTGGACGGCGGATCCGTCATCGACCGGCAGACCACCGGCGAGCGCACCTGGGACCTGAACACCGACGGAGCCGCGCACCACGGACTCGTCCCCGACTGGATCGAGGACATCAGGCGCGTCGGCGGCCAGGACGTGGTGGACGACCTCTTCCGGGGCGCCGAGACCTATCTCGGCACCTGGGGCGCCTCCGAACGGCACCGGTCCGCGGACAACCTCGCGAAGGGCGCCCCGGCGACAGCGAGTTCGACCGAGTGGAACGCGTTCACGAGCTACGCGCCCGGCCGGGCGGTGGACGGTGACCGGGGCACCCGCTGGGCCAGCGGCTGGAGCGACGACCAGTGGCTGCGCATCGACCTCGGCGCCACGCGCGAGGTCGGGCGCGTCACCCTCGACTGGGAGCGTGCGTACGGGTCGTCGTACCGCGTCGAGCTGTCCGCCGACGGCACCGACTGGCGGACCGTCTGGTCCACCACGGCCGGCGACGGCGGGCTCGACACGGCCCGGTTCACCCCTCAGCAGGTCCGCCACGTGCGCGTCGTCTTCCTGGACCGGGGGACGGAGTGGGGCTACTCCCTGCGCGAGGCCGGCGTGCACGGCAGGTGACGGACCGGCGCGGGTCGGCTGAGCCGCTTCGGCCGCGCCGTGTCGACTGCGCTGCGACAACCGCGCTGCGTCAACTGTGCTGGGGCAAGGCGCTGGTCAGGAGTTCACGGACCGCGTCCAGCGCTGCGGCGCGGTCCGCGGGGACGAGGCCGATCCGGGTGCGGCGGTCGAGCAGGTCGCTCTCGTCGAGCGCTCCCTCGTGACGCACCGCCCAGAGCAGTTCGGCGCCGGTCACCGGATGGCCGGGCAGTACGGGCCGGCCCAGCCGGGCGTCGTGCACACCGAGGGCGTGCACGGCCGGTGCCTCCGTTCCGTAGTGCCGCACGAGGCGGCGGGGCGCCGGCAGGGCGGCGAGGGCCTGCGGCGACGCGGCGCCCACGAGCGGGAGGGACGCGGTGCGCGACGGGCCGGCCGGCAGCCGTCGGACCCGCACGGCGGTGTCCACGGCGTCCTCGGCCATGCGCCGGTAGGTGGTGAGCTTGCCGCCGACGACGGTGACGACCCCCTCGGACGACGTCAGCACCGCGTGCCGCCGCGAGACGTCGGCGGTCCTCGGCGCCGTACCGGACCCGTCCGCCGAGGTGTCCAGCAGGGGACGCAGGCCCGCGAAGGCCCCCACGACGTCGTCGCGGTGCAGCGGTACGTCGAGGACGGAGCACAGGACGTCGAGGAGGAAGCCGATGTCCGTCTCGGGAGCCTCGGTGACCTCGGGGAGGTCGCCGTCCACGGGTTCGTCGGTCAGGCCGACGTAGACCCGGCCGTCGTCCTGGGGCAGGACGAGGACGAAGCGGTTGGTCTCCCCGGGGACCGGGACGTGCAGGCCGGCCGGAAGCGGGCCGAGGCTGTCCGGACGCAGCACGAGGTGGGTTCCGCGCGAAGGGCGGATCCGGATGCCGTCGACGAGGCCGCCCGCCCAGACGCCGGACGCGTTGATCACCGCGCGGGCGCGGATCCGGCCCTCCTCGCCGGTGAGTTCGTCGCGGACCCGGGCACCGGAGGCGGACAGGTCCAGGGCCCGGACCCGGGTGAGGATCCGTGCCCCGTGTGCGGCGGCGGTGCGGGCGACGGCGGTCACCAGGCGGGCGTCGTCGGTCAGCCGGCCGTCCCAGGACAGCAGCCCGCCGCGCAGTCCGCCGGCCCGTACGGCGGGGGCCAGATGACAGGTCTCCGTCGCCGAGATCCGGCGCGGCGCGGGCAGGGTCGTCCGCGCGGTCCGGGCGGCCAGCCGCAGGGCGTCGCCGGCCCGGAGACCGGCCCGTGCCAGGGCTGCCCGACCGTGGGAGACCAGAGGGGTGAGCGGCAGTACGAACGGCTGCGCGCGCACCAGATGGGGGGCGGTGCGCTCCATCAGCACCCCGCGCTCGACCGCGCTCTCGTGGGCGATGCCGAGCCGGCCGGAGGCGAGATAGCGCAGACCGCCGTGGACCAGCTTGCTGCTGAAACGGGAGGTGCCGAAGGCCAGGTCGTGGGCGTCGACGGCGACCACGCTCAGTCCGCGGGACGCCGCGTCCAGGGCGGCCCCTGCGCCCGTGGCACCGAGCCCGACGACGAGGACGTCGACGACGTCGCCGCCCATGGCCGCGGCCAGATCGCGGACGCGGCGGCCGGCGGACAGGGACGAGGCGGCTGTGGGGGATGCGGCGGGTACGGCGGACGAGGGCGGTCCGGCGGGGGAGTTCGGGGAGGTCATGGGGTGAGGGTCCTCTCCAGGATGTCGCGCAGGTCCGCGAGGAGGGCCTCGTAGGTGAGGTCCGGGTCGTCCTCGTCGGTCATGGTCCGCAGGGACAGGGTGAAGGACTGGACGAGCAGCAGGACGGACCGCGCCTGCCGTTCGGGACGGCCGGCGCGCACCGAACCGTCGGCGTGCCCCTCGCTCAGGGTCTCGGCCAGCAGCTTCAGCATGGCTTCCTGGCTCGCCCCGCGCCGGTCCAGCACGTAGGGCAGCAGCAGTTCGGGATCCACACCGACGATCTTCTGGAAGAGCGGGTGCTCGCCGAACGCGCGCACCACCGCCACCAGCCCGTCGACCATCCGCTCCCGCGTGGTCGTCCCCGGCCGGGCCTCGGGGACGGCCGAGGTGGCGACGGCGATCCACTCCCGCGTCATGAGGTCTCCGACCAGCGTGCGCACATCGGGCCACCGCCGGTACAGCGTCATACGGGAGACCCCGGCACGGCGTGCCACGTCGGTGAGCGTGGTGCGGCGGACCCCGACGGCCAGGACACAGTCGCGCACCGCGTCGAGTACGGCGTCGTTGTCCGCTTGGTTGTGACGAATAGGCGTCATGTGTCACAGTGTAACGCCCGTGAGGCCGTCGGCGACGGCATCGCTCCCATCGACCGGTGAGGACGACAGCCATGGACATGCTGTGGAGTGGCTGGGGCGACCCGGCCAGGGCGAAGCCGCTGCCCGACACCGTGATCGGGCTGCTGCGCGACATGCTCGGCGTCAGGCCGCGCGAGGCCGCACCGGCCGCCCTCGGTGAAGTGGCCGTCCCCGGGACCCGGTTGGGGCCCGCGGCACGGCGCGCGCTGACCGCGGCCCTGGGCGGTGCGGACGGCGGCAGGGAGGGGAGTGCGGGCGTCGGCGAGGACCGCGTGCGCACCGATCCGGAGACCCGGATCCGGCACACCCGTGGCAAGTCCACCCCCGACCTGCTGCGTATCCGGGGCGGCGACGTCACCGACATCCCCGAGGCCGTCCTCTACCCCGCGAGCCACGACGAGGTGCTCGCCGTCCTGCGCGCCTGCGCCGAACACGGCCTGGCCGTAGTGCCGTTCGGCGGCGGCACCTCCGTCGTCGGCGGGCTCGCCCCCGGCCGGGCGCGCCCCTTCGTCGCCCTGGACCTGCGGCGCATGGACGGCCTGCTCGCCCTGGACCCGCTCTCCCGCACCGCCACCCTGCAGCCCGGTCTGCGCGCCCCGCAGGCCGAGGCACTGCTCGCCGAACACGGCTTCACCCTCGGACACTTCCCCCAGTCCTACGAGTGGGCCACCATCGGCGGCTTCGCCGCCACCCGTTCCAGCGGCCAGGCGTCCGCCGGCCACGGCCGCTTCGACGAGATGGTGCTCGCCCTGACCCTCGCCACCCCCGAAGGCACCCTCGACACCGGCCGGGCCCCGCGCTCCGCGGCCGGCCCCGACCTGCGCCAGCTGGTCCTGGGCTCCGAGGGCGCCTTCGGCGTCATCACATCGGTGACCGTCCGGATCCGGCCTGCGCCCCGGGTCCGCGTCTACGAGGGCTGGCGCTTCGACTCCTTCGAACAGGGGGCCACCGCGCTGCGCCGTCTTGCCCAGGACGGGCCGCGCCCCACCGTGCTGCGCCTGTCCGACGAGACCGAGACACTGATCGGCCTCGCCCAGCCCGAGGCGCTCGGCTCCGGCACCGCGCAGCCCGCCGGGTGCACGGCCGTCGCAGGCTACGAGGGCACGGAGGAGGACACCGCGTACCGCAGGCAGGGTGCCGCGGCCGTCCTGCGCGCGTGCGGCGGGACCCCGCTGGGCGAGGAGCCCGGCCGGAACTGGGCCCACGGCCGCTTCTCGGCCCCGTACCTGCGCGATTCCCTCCTCGACGCCGGGGCACTGGCCGAGACGCTGGAGACCGCGACGTTCTGGTCAAGCGTGCCCGCGCTGTACACCGCCGTCCGCGACGCCCTCACCGGCACGCTCACGGAGGCCGGCACCCCGCCCCTGGTGATGTGCCACATCTCCCACATCTACGAGAACGGCGCCTCGCTGTACTTCACCGTGGTGTCGGCCCAGGGCGACGGCGACCCCGTGACGCACTGGACGCGCGCCAAGCACGCGGCCAACGAGGCGATCCTCGCCGCCGGCGGCACGATCACCCACCACCACGCCGTCGGCACCGACCACCGGGACTGGTACGTCCGCGAGATCGGCCCGCTGGGCACCGACGCCCTGCGCGCCGTGAAGCGGCGCCTGGACCCGGCCGGAATCCTCAGCCCCGGCGTCCTCCTGCCCACGGACTGAACCGGGGCTCACCGGGCGTCGTCCTGCGGGGCGACCGCCCCACCGGACCACGCCCTTTCCCCACCACCACCTTTTCCCCATCCCGTCGGCCCGCCCGGAGGCACCCGATGCGACAGTTCACCGCCGTCGTCAATCCCGCCGCGGGCGGATCCACCGGAGCGGCCGCGCTGCTCGCCCTCGCGCGTCTGCTCCGGGAGGCCGGCGCCGACCTGCACACGGAATACAGCCGCAGCCTGGCCCACGCACGGGACCTGGCCCGCGACGCCGGCCGGCGGGGCCGGGTGGTGCTGGCGGTCGGCGGGGACGGCATCGCCGGAGGCATCGGCGGCGCGCTGAGCGGCACCGGCGCGACCCTCGGCCTCGTACCGGCGGGCCGCGGCAACGACTTCGCCCGTGCCCTGGACCTGCCCGCCGATCCCGCGGCCCTGGCCCGGATACTGCTGCACAACGCACCGCGGCCGGTCGACACCATCGAGGTCGAGTCGGCCGTCCACGACCGCACCGTCGTCCTCGGCAGCGTCTACGCCGGTGTGGACGCGCTGGCCAACCGCCACGCCAACCGGTCCCGGCTGCTGCGGGGTTCCGCCTCCTACTACGCAGGCGGCCTGCGCGCGGTCACCGGCTGGCGGGCGGCGCGCTACCGGGTCACGGTCGACGGCGAGGAGCACACCCACACCGGCTACACCGTGGTCGCCGCCAACTCCGGCTACTACGGTTCGGGCCGCGTCATCGCCCCCGACGCCCGCGTCGACGACGGCGTACTGGAGATCGTGATGATCGCGGACGCCTCGCGGCTGCTGTTCTTCAGCCTGATGAAAGACCTCAGGACCGGCACCCACGTCCACCGCTCCCAGGTGCGGATCCTGCGCGGCAAGGAGATCCGTATCCTCGCCGACCGGGACGTCCCCTACGGGGCGGACGGCGAGGTCGAGGCGGTTCTCCCGGTGACCCTCAGAGTTCTCCCCGGAGCACTCCACATGCTCCGCTGACCGGCCCCGTGACCGCGTCCCGGCCCACGGCGATCGCCTCCGGGGAACGCGAGCGCACCGGGCGCGCCCGGCGAGAGGAACGGGGGACGACAGCCCTCGGGGAGGTCACTCGTGACGGTGCGTCAGGTCGGCTTCCCGAGGAACGACAACAGCGCCGCGTTGACCTCCTCGGCGTGTGTCCACAGCAGGCCGTGCGGGGCACCCTCGATCTCCACGTACTCGGCGCTCGGCAGTGCCTGGTGGAACGGGCGCCCCGTCGAGTCGATGGGCAGGATGTTGTCCGCCGTGCCGTGCAGGATGAGGGCGGGTACGTCGATGGCGGGGATGTCGCCCCGGAAGTCGGTGAACCACGTCATCGGCGCGGCCGCCGCCGCGAAGAATCCGCCCGAGGAAGCCGTGCACCAGCTGTTGCGGACGGCCTCCGGGCTGATCCGGCTCCCGAGGTTCTCGTCGAGGTTGTAGAAATCCTTGAAGAACGACGTGTAGAACGCGTACCGGTCCGCCTTCACCGACGCCGCGATGCCCTCGAAGAACTCGCGGGACGCCGCACCGGCCGGATTGTCGTCGGTCTTCAGAAGGAAGGGCTCCAGCGAGCCGAGGAAGGCCGCCTTGGCGATCCGGCCCGAGCCGAACCGGCTGACGTAGCGGGCGACCTCACCGGTGCCCATGGAGAACCCGACGAGTACGGCGTCCGAGACGTCGAGGGTCTCCAGGACCGTGTTCAGATCGGCGGCGAAGGTGTCGTAGTCGTAGCCCGACGTCGGCTGGCTCGACTGTCCGAACCCGCGGCGGTCATAGGTGATCACGCGGTAGCCGGCGTCGAGCAGCGCGGCGGACTGCTTCTCCCAGGAACGGCCGTCGAGCGGGAACCCGTGGATGAGGACCACTGGCTGTCCGGACCCGTGGTCCTCGTAGTAGAGCTCGATGTCGCTGGAGTTCTCGCGTCCCACGGTGATGTGAGGCATGGGCTTTCGTCTCTCCTCGGCTCGGTGTCGGACGACCCGGCCCCACTGCCCCGCCGGGGCAGCACAACCGGACGACCCCTCCAGGTTCGCGCGACCTGGGCGAGCCCGCATCCGGTCCAGGGCGTGCGGAGGGTCGTTCGGGGCGGCCCGGCACGGCATCCTCGTGCGCGGTCCTGGGCATGCATCGGGCGTTCGACGGCCCCCACGAGGAGTGATCCGTTCGATGAGCGCCACTACGCCACCGTCCGCACCCACCCCGACCGCTCCCGGCAGCCTGCCACTGATCGGACACGCCCACCGGCTCGCCCGCGACCCCCTCACGTTCATCACCTCACTGCGCCGGCACGGCAGCGTCGTCCGGATACGCATAGGCCCGAGCCCGGCCTATGTCGTCACCGATCCCGCGCTGACCCGCCGCGTCCTGGTCACCGACGCCGCCCACTTCGTCAAGGGCGGCAGAATCATCGAGGCGCTGCGGGTCTTCTTCGGCGACGGACTCGCCACCATCGCCGACGGCGACGCACACCTGCGCAACCGGCGCCTGATGCAGCCCATGTTCAGCAAGTCGCACATCGCCGACCGGGGCCACGCCATGATCGGCCAGGTGCGCACCCTGGTCGCGGCGTGGCCCAAGGACGCGCCGCGAGACGTCTACGCCGATATGAACACGACCGCTCTCGCCGCGTTCCTGGCCGCACTCTTCGGCACGGACCTGCCCGGTCACCTGGAGAGCGAGTTCACCGCGTTGATGCCCGAGATCATGAAGGGAACGATCCGGCAGACCCTCCTCCCCGCCTGGATCACCGGACTGCCGCTGCCCGTGAACCGGGCCCACGCCGTCCGCGTCGCCCGCCTGCGGACCCTGATAGACCAGGCCGTCGACCACCACTCCCACCGGGCACGGTATCCGGCCGCGGACGGCACCGGTGCGCCCCCGGCGGAATGCCCGCACGCGGCGTCGGCCCGGCGGACGGAGCGGACGGAGCAGACGGAACGGGCAGGCCTGTTCGCCGCCCTGCTGACGGCCGAGCCCCCGCTCACCCGTCAGCAACTGCAGGACGAGGCCATCACCCTGCTGACAGGAGCGATCGAGACCACCGGCACCACCCTGGCCTGGACCCTCTACGAGATCTCGCGCAACCCCGCGATCGAGCGTCTGCTGCGCGACGAACTGACCACCGTGTGCGGTGACCGGCCCCTGCGCCACGAGGACCTGGACCGGCTCGTTCACGCCCGGCGGGTCCTGCGGGAGGCGATCCGGAAGTACGGACCGGCCTGGATGGTGACGCGCACCGCCACCCGTGACATCGAACTCGGCGGCCACCTCGTCCCCGGGGGCGCCGACGTCGTCTGGAGCCCTTATCTGCACCAGCACGACCCGCGGGTCTTCCCCGAACCCGACGTCTTCGACCCGGACCGGTGGGCACCCGACCGCACCCCTGCCGCCGCGCGCGGCTCCTTCCTCGCGTTCGGTGACGGCCGCCGCAAGTGCATCGGCGAGAACTTCGCCTGGACGGAGCTCCAGATCATCCTGGCCACCGTTCTGCAGACCTGGCCCCGCTTCACCGTCACCTCACCCGCCCCGAGCGCCCAGGCGGTGGTCACCGTCAGGCCGGACAAGCTGACCATGACGTTCTCGCCCGCGACGTCCGGATGAGCCACACCTGCCGGGCCGGCGGCAGGAGGGGCCACCGGCCCGGCAGGTGCGAGGCAGAGGCACTCCGGGTTCAGCCGGCGTACACCCTGCCCTCCTTCACCACGTAGTGGACCGGGTCGGAGCAGCCGACGGACGGGGTGACCAGGAGGCTGGCCGTGAGGGACGCGGGTTCCGTGCCCGCTGTCGAGAACCGGCAGACGGCGCCCCTGCCGGTGAGCGGGTACCAGAACCAGCCGTCCACGTCGCCGACGGTCACGCGGTCGGACTCCTTCCAGGCGCCCTCGGACCGCGTGTACACCTGCAGGCGCACGGAGGCGGCGTATTCGTCCTCGGCCGAACGGAGCGCGGTCAGCGTGATCCGGTAGTCGGCGCCGAGGACCGACGACGCGATCTGCCGCTGCTGCGGCGCGGCGGGCTCCGCGTTCGACGCCCCGGCACCGGCGGCACCCAGGGCCGCCGCCACCAGAACGGTGAGCGCCGCGGCGGCGCCGCGGCGGGTGCGAGAACGAATCGGACTCATGCGGCTCATGCTGCTCCCCCGTTGGAACGAGTGCGAGTCGAAAGGGCGTGGAAGGGGTGTACCGTCCGAATACCGCCCGTCCAGGGAGGTTCCGTGAGGTTCACCGAGGAAGACACCCGGAACGGCACCGGGGTTGTACGGCACGGCCCCGGCCGCCCGCCGCACTGTGCCCGCCCGGTGAAGTCCCGGCTCCCGTGCGGCACGGTCACCCGGGACTGAGCGGCCGCCGTGCCCTGCAGGACGACCCTGCGCTTTTCGTCCCTCGGCCATGACATGCGTCTTCTGCTCGTCGTGTCCGGTGATTGAAACGATTCACATCCGTTCTTCGGTGATCCTGCGGACCCGGCGCGAGGTGTTACAAGGGGTATGACGGGGATTGAGGAGAGGTGAAGAACGGCCACGAGGGGCGAAGAATGGCCAAGTATGGCGAGGAAATTCCACCACTCGATCGTCAATGACGGGTTAATGTCAGTGTCAAGGAGCAGAATGATCATTGAAAGAGATCAACACCGGCGCCGCGCTGGGTAGACGGTCTCGAGACCCGGCTCCGGAAAGGCCCCAGCGATGCTCTTCACCGTCAACCAGACCCAGGACCGTCCGCGCGCCGGGCGGATGGCCGCCGGGCTCCGGGCGGCCCCCGCGCCGTCGTGCACCCCGGCCGGCACCGCCGGTGTCGACGTGCTGCGCATCATCTCCGACCCTCGTACCCCCAGCTTCGTCACGGTGTACGCGAACGGCCGCCGCAGGTACAGCTACTGGCGGCCGCTCGACTCGACCACGGGTCAGGGCGGCTGCTACGCAGCCCTGCCCACCACCGACTGCGACGCGCTGCACGCGGCTGGGAAGCTCGAGCTCGGGGACCCGGTCGTGGACCCGAACCGGACGACGTACCGGGTCAGCGCCTCCTCCACCCGGGTCGGTCCGTCCTCCCGGGCCCTGGCCGCGCCGATCCGCCCGGTGCAGGAGCGTCCCCGCGTGGTCCGGGCCGCCGCCCGCGTCGCCTGAACGACCCCGTCGCCCGGAAACGGCCGCAGGGCACACTCCGCGGACTGCGAGGGGAGGGGGAGGCGCGGCGCGGGGGAAGGGCGGCCGTCGGAGGCCGGCGGCAGCACACGGTGCGCGGCGGCAGGGACGCGCGGGGGCACCATGGGCGGCGTGACGAGGGCACACCGGGCAGGAACGGCACGCGGACGAGGGGCAGGTGTGAGCCGGGCGCTCGCCCTGCTCACCGTCATAGCGCCGGCCTGCTGCGGCGGCGCGGACCAGGCGGACACGGGGGCCCCGGACGACGCACATCCGTCGGCGTCCCGGCCCCCGGTGGCGCCGGGGGAGGACGGGACGGCCCTCCTCCACGTCGTGTCCGGCTGACGGCTCGTCAACCTGGCACGACCTTGTCGGGCGTGGTGGGCTTGCCGCCCCCGATACCCGCTCAGGTCCGGGGGCGGGAAGCTGCCAGGCGCCGGTGTCAGGCGATGGAAGCCGAAACGACCGCGGACACCGCGAGGTTGCAGGACGCCGTCACCCAGACCGCGGGGTGCGGTTCCGGGTCGACCAGGGTGCTGCCCAGACGTCCCGGCGTGATGAGGTCCACCACCAGGAACGCGACGGCCATCATGACCAGCCCCAGCAGCCCGAACGTGGCGGTCGACACCAGCCCCTTGCCGAAGTCCTCGTACGTCGTCCAGATGGACGTGAACACGATTCCGCCGATGCCGAGCAGTGCGGAGCTGAGCACCAGGGCGGCGTTGCGGTTGCGCTCCTCCCAGATCTGACGGCCGAGCTTTCCGGGCGTCAGCAGGTCGACCAGGACGATGCCGAGCACCAGCAGGACCAGACCGAGTGCGCCGTAGGCGGTGGCCCGGCCGAGTCCGTTGACGATGTCGCTCATGGGAATGCCGGCTCCGTAGCGTGAAGGATCGTGAGTGATCGCGGTCAAAGGCGAGCAAAATGTAGCGCACCCGTTCGACGCCCCGGTGAGTGCGGTCGCCGGGGCGGGTACGCAGGCGCGGTCGACCGCGGTGCGTGACCGTCAGGCCTCCCCGTCCGATTCTCCGCCGATGTCGTCCCGGCGGGCCACGAAGCGGGCAGATCCGTCGACGACGCGGTGGGGGGACGCGCCGCCGCCGTCGTTCGACTCGAAGAAGTGGCCGTCGGGATCGAAGGCGACTCTGCGGGTGATCCCCTGCCAGGGCCGGCGCAGCAGTTCGGCGCCCGGTCCTCCGCCGCGGTGTACGCCTCGTCCGCCGGCGAGGTGCTCGGGGAAGATGACGGCGACCGGCTGGCGGACGCCCCGCCGCCCCTGCCCGCCCGCTCCTCGGACGCCGTCGGGGAGGCGGAACTCCCGCCCGTCCGCTCGGTACATGCCTCCAGCGGCATCCTCGCCACCACGGTCACGACGGGTCCGTGCGTGACCGCGCCCCCCGCCCGCTGCTTCGAACGGTCGGTTCCGTTGGCGTGGGCGACGTGGCGCATGGCGAACGCTTCGGGTAGCAACTCACCCTGAGACATGAGCTCCTGATGTTCACGGAGGTCGGCGGCCGGCGTCCGTGAGCGAGGGGCGGACTGCTGGTCCGTACCAGGGTATTGACGCCTTCTTACCTCACGACTTGAATCAAGGGGCGCACACCCCCCACAACCTCGGTCGGCGCGCCCGTAGATGCGGGCCGTCGTACGGAAGGGAGAGCCATGTCCTCTCCACGCACGCTGCGCAGATGGCTGACCGCCGCTCTGTCCGCGGCTCTGATCGCCTCCGCCGCGGTCGGCACCGCCCAGGCGGAACCGACGGACACCGCCACCTCCACCACCGCCACGTCGGCGTACGGTGCCGAGGCCGCCGCCGTGACGTTCTCGGACACCTTCGACGGGCCCGCCGGCACGGCGGTCGACTCCTCGAAGTGGCAGACCGAGACCGGCGACAACGTCAACAACCACGAACGGCAGTACTACACGTCCGGCAACCGCAACGCCGCCCTGGACGGCCAGGGGCACCTGGTGATCACGGCCCGTAAGGAGAACCCGGCCAACCACCAGTGCTGGTACGGCACCTGCCAGTACACCTCGGCACGTCTGAACACCGCGGGGAAGTTCACCGCACAGTACGGGCACATCGAGGCGCGGATGAAGGTCCCGCGCGGTCAGGGCATGTGGCCCGCCTTCTGGATGCTGGGCACACCGGTCGACTGGCCGGACTCGGGCGAGATCGACATCATGGAGAACGTCGGTTTCGAGCCCTCCACGGTCCACGGCACCCTCCACGGCCCCGGCTACTCCGGTTCGGGTGGCATCGGCGCAGGCTACACCCTGCCGGGCGGCCAGGCCTTCGCGGACGGTTTCCACACCTTCGCCGTCGACTGGGCGCCGGACTCGATCACCTGGTCCGTGGACGGCAACGTCTACCAGACCCGCACACCCGCCGATCTGGGCGGACGGTCCTGGGTGTTCAACAAGCCGTTCTTCCTCATCCTGAACCTCGCGGTGGGCGGCTACTGGCCCGGCGACCCCGACGGCTCCACCGTCTTCCCGCAGCAACTCGTCGTCGACCACGTGTCGGTGACCACCGGGGACTCCGCCCCGGGCGCCGCCGTCAGGGGCCTGGCCGGAAAGTGCGTCGACGTCGCCGGGGCGAATTCCGCCAACGGCACCCCGGTACAGCTCTACGACTGCAACGGCAGCTCCGCCCAGCGGTGGACCGTGGGCTCCGACGGCACGATCCGCGCGCTCGGCAAGTGCCTGGACGCCACCGACAACGGGACCGCCGACGGTACTCCCCTCCAGCTCTGGGACTGCACCGGCGGACCCGGCCAGCAGTGGACGGTCACCGGCGCGCGCGACATCGTCAACCCCCCGGCCGACAAGTGCCTGGACGTGACCGGCAACAACGCGGCCAACGCCACCCGGCTCCAGATCTGGACCTGCACGGGCGCCGCGAACCAGAAATGGACAGTGGGCTGAGTCCCGACGGGCTCCGGCGGGACCGTGGCTCCGGTGGCGGTCCCGCCGGCCGCTGTGCTCGCCGGATGCGTGCCCCCCGCTCGGCCTCGGGCTGGACCATGGCGGTCTTCGGAGCACTCGCCGCCGCTCTGGGGACCGCGGGTCTGATCGCACCGGCCGCCCAGTTGTCCCTGCTCGGCCTCGAGGCCCCGGACCTGCGGGGGAGCGGCGACCTCACACCGGCCTTCGTGACGGCGTCCTCGATGGCGGCACTCAACATGGGCGTGTACTACGTCCTGGCGGCGCTCGCCGACTGGCGGGCCTTCTTCCGGTGGACCGTGCCGTTCAGACTGCTGACGTGCGCGGTGTTCACGGTCGCCGTGATCAACGGGCGGGCGCCCGGGGCGTTCATCGGTGTCGCCGTGTGGGAGGGCCTCGGCGCGGTCGCGACCGGTGCGGCGCTCCGGTACGAACGGCGCGCCGACGCGAGGAAAGGACCGGGGCCGCGACGCCGCGCCCTGCCCGCGGCCCTCCACCACGACCGTCTGGCGGCTGAGCCGGCTGAGCCGACCGAGTGAAATGCTGTCGCTGCGCGCCGACCACACCGTGGGCAGCCACCGTCTCACCCGGGACGACTACGCGGTCCGCGGCGACGGCACCGCGCTCGACACCGTCGGCCTCTGCACCACGGGGCCGAGAGCGCCCTGATCCGCGACCTCTACCTCTACCGCGCGCGCGACCCGCGTGGCCCCGTGCACGGGGCGTGTTCCGGCGAGCCGACAACACGACGATAGTTGTTTTGCCTTTCTTTTGCCTTCGGGGAACATGGTCGCAGTGGCGTCCGTTGACCAGGCGGACCGCTCCATCCGGGCCTGACGACCGGTACCGGAAAAGACAGCAACAGAAGCCGAGGTGGCACCAGTGGCGATGTGGGACCGGGTCAAGGACCAGGCCAAGGCGCTCCAGCAGTCCCAGGGCGCGAGGCCGGGAGGAGGGCAGCACGGGAATCCCGGGCCGGGACAGGCCGGCGGTCATTCCCGCGGCTCGTCCTCCGGCGGCTCCAAGGCCCAGCTGATGGGGCTGCTGAAGTCCCAGCTGGCGTCGGCGAAGACGGAACTCAAGAGCGGCGCCTACCGGGACGCGAGCATGGCGATGTGCGCGCTGGTCGCGGCCGCCGACGGGTACGTCGAGCCGGCGGAGCGGCAGCGCGTGGAGGAGCTGATCGTCTCCAACGAGGTCCTGCAGAACTTCCCGCCGGACCAGCTCCGCAAGCGCTTCAACGAGCACGTGGACCAGCTCGTGGCCAACTTCGAACTGGGCAAGGCGAGGGCCCTGCAGGACATCGCGAAGGCGTCGAAGAAGCCGGTCGAGGCACGTGCGGTCATCCAGACCGGCATGGTCATCGCCGGTGCCGACGGCACCTTCGAGGCGACCGAGCAGTACGCCATCCGCGAGGCCTGCGCGGCCCTGGGCATCTCGCCCGCGGAATTCGGAGTCTGAGGGCCCCTCGGGCCTTCCGGGCCCCTCACACCGCTCCTGCCGCGAGCCCCGGAGC
>NZ_JBHXQZ010000023.1:0-13649 GCF_042717095.1 Streptomyces sp. NPDC058632
ACCCGTTCACCACCCCCCGCGGCACGGCCGTCTCAATCGGCTGACCACCGCGGCGACCCCCCCCACACGCCGCCCACGCCCGGACCCCGAACCCCGGGTCCGGCCTTCGGCGCGTTCGGCGGGTGCGCCCGGACCGTCCCGTGCGTCACATCGCTCGCCGCTCAACATCCCCCTCCCGAGAACTGTTCCGGAATGGGCCGATGCTTTCCGAGTGGCTCATCTCACCGCCCGTCAATGCCTTCCTACGGTCGCGTAGGTCACATTCGAAGGTGAATCATGTCCGGTTGTGGCAGACGATTCGAAGAATGACAGCAAGGCAGTGATCGGGTCGTACGTGGCGGTGGGGGACAGCTTCACCGAGGGCGTCGGCGACCCCGGCCCCGACGGGGCGTTCGTCGGCTGGGCCGACCGGTTCGCGGTACTTCTCGCCGACCGGCGTCCCGAAGGCGACTTCCGGTACACGAATCTCGCGGTGCGCGGGAAGCTGCTCGACCAGGTCGTGGCCGACCAGCTCCCGAGGGCCGTCGAACTGGCCCCCGCACTGGTTTCGTTCTGCGCGGGCGGCAACGACATCCTGCGCCCCGGCAGCGACCCGGACGAGGTGGCCGAGCGTTTCGAGCGGGCGATCGCCGCGCTCACGGCGGTCTCCGGCACGGTGCTGGTGACGACCGGGTTCGACACCCGGGGCGTGCCCGTGCTCAGGCATCTGCGCGGCAAGATCGCCACCTACAACGGGCACGTGCGGGCCGTCGCCGACCGGTACGGCTGTCCGGTGCTCGACCTGTGGTCCCTGAGGAGCATCCGGGACCGCAGGGCCTGGGACGCCGACCGGCTGCACCTGTCGCCCGAGGGGCACACCCGCGTGGCGCTCCGCGCGGGCCAGACCCTCGGCCTGGACATCCCGGCCGACCCGGAGCAGGCCTGGCCCCTGCTGCCGCCGCGCGGCAGCCTCGACGTCCGGCGGGACGACGTCCAGTGGGCGCGTGAGTACCTGGTGCCGTGGATGGGACGCAGGCTGCGCGGGGAGTCGTCGGGGGACCATGTGACGGCGAAGGGGATGCTGTCCCCGGGCGACATCAGGGAGCGCATCGCCGCGGTGGCCTGACGCCGGGGCCGAGGGCGCGAGGAGGAGTGGGGGAGGGGGCGCGTGCGGGGCCCGGCGCGGGCTCGGACCCCCTACCCGGTGCGTGCGCGCACCCGTCTCCACGGCACCGCGCCGACGCACATAATGGAATGTCTGACCGACTCCACTTGGAGGCATCGTGGCCGGTATCCGTTCCCAGAGCTCCGGGCTCCGTGCGCTACGGCCCGCGGCCTTCGGCGCGGACCCCGCCGGTGAGCGCATGGCGCGCATCCGCCGGTCCCCGCACTACCGGGACGGCGTGTTCCAGAACCCCACGGGCCCCACCCGGCCCCGGCCCCCGGGCTCGTCCCGGGGCCTGGCGAGGACCTACTTCGACAAGGACACCCGGGCCCGCCGTGCCCCGCACCACACCCTGCCGGTGCACGCCACCACCCTCGCCGACCTGGCCCGCCCGCCGGCCTCCGGACTGTGCCTGACCTGGATGGGACACTCCAGCGTGCTCGTGGAGATCGACGGGCGGCGGGTGCTGTTCGACCCCGTGTGGGGCGAGCGCTGCTCCCCGTTCCCCTTCGCCGGCCCGAAGCGGCTGCACCCGGCACCCCTGCCGCTGGCCGCGCTCGGCCCGGTCGACGTCGTCGTGATCTCGCACGACCACTACGACCACCTGGACCTGCCCACCATCAGGACGCTGGCCGGCACGGACACGCTGTTCGCCGTGCCGCTCGGCGTGGGCGCCCATCTCGAGCACTGGGGCGTGTCCGCCGACCGGCTGCGCGAACTGGACTGGCACGAGACGACCCAGGTCGGCGGACTCACCCTCACCGCCACCCCGGCCCGCCACTTCTGCGGACGGGGCCTGCGCAACACGCAGCACACCCTGTGGGCCTCCTGGGTCGTCGCGGGCGGGGGGCACCGCGTCTACCACAGCGGGGACACCGGTTACTTCGACGGCTTCAAGGACATCGGCGCCGCCCACGGCCCCTTCGACGCGACGATGATCCAGATCGGCGCGTACTCGGACTTCTGGCCCAAGGGGCAGTCGGACCCGATTCCGGGACCGGGTTCCTGGCCGGAGATCCACATGAACCCGGCCGAAGGTCTCCAGGCCCACCTCGACCTCCAGCAGGGCCGGCCGGGCGGGGTCCTCCTGCCGATCCACTGGGGCACCTTCAACCTGGCACCGCATCCGTGGGCGGAGCCCGGCGAGTGGACGATGGCGGCGGCCGACGCGGTCGGGCAGCCCGCCGCCTTCCCCGTCCCGGGCCTGCCGTTCGAGCCCGCCGGGGAGCTGCCGGCCGAGCCGTGGTGGCGGGACGTGGGGCACGTCCCGGACCACAAGTGGCCGCTGCCCGACCTCGTCACGGACTCCCCCCACGAGGACCTGGACCTGGTGGGGGAGGAATGAACCTTGGCCTCGGTCGCTACGGTGGGTGATATTCCCGCAGGTGGCGCACAGCGCGTGGGGGGCTCCCGGGGAGGGCCCTGAGGTCGCCTCCGACCGGGCGGCCGGGTGGAAGAACGAGGGCCGGGGAGCTGTGAGCTCCCCGGCCCTCGGCGTTTTCCGTTGACCGTATATGAGCAGGTCGGACCGAGTGGTGCCCGTTCTTTGACGAGTGAGCGACGGGTTTATCGGTCTGTCGTACGAAGCCTCATACCAGAGCGGGACGCTGTCCGTGCGAGTTTGTCAACTGACCACCGCACGTGATGCGGTGGTGACTACGGTGAGTGTCGGTCGGGCAACGTATGGCCGACGCCCTCGGCCTGCCGAGGCGCCCGACCGGTACGGCGACACCGTGACGACACCCGTCGCTCGGCGCATCGCGCCACGGGGTCGCGCCCATCGGATCAGGGAGCGGGGACCGGCACGTGCAGGCAGAAGGCGGAGGCGGACGAGGGAGAGACCGGGGTGCCGCACCCCGGCGCTCGGGCCCGGCCGGCGCCTCGGGCATGACCGGTGTGCCGAGCGCGCCCAGCGGGTCGCAGGCAGCCGAGGGTGCCCCGGACGGGCCGCCGGCCGGCCCGCGCGCCGGTGCCGGCAACGGGCGTACGCCCGCACCACGCGGCGGCGAGCCGCGCGGTGCACGCAATCGCTCCCGCGCGCCCGGCGTCCGTGGCGCCACGCGTTCCCCCGGCACCCAGGACCGACGGACCAGTTCGAGGACACCCATGCCCGATCCCCGCCCTCCCGCCGGTCCGCCCTCCCGCACGGACCGGAGGGAGGGCGGACGGCACGGACGCCCGCCCTCCCGGCCCGCATCCGCGCACCCCGAGGCGCAGATACGGTCCCAGTTGCTGCGGCTCGCCGTCCTGCCGCCCGTGGCGGTCGCCCTCAGCGCCTGCGCCGCCGTGCTGTTCGTCATCCGTTCCACCGGCGTACGGCCGGGCGCGCCCCTGTGGGGCGTGCTCGGCGGCGCGGTGTCGGTGACCCTCGCCGGCATCGTCATCGCCGCCGTCGCCGCCGACCGCGCGGCGCGGTCCGTGCACGACCGCGTCGAGAGCCTGCGCCGGAGCACGGCCCGGCGCGAGGCCGACCTGCGCGCCCTCGTGGACACCCTGCGCCGCGGCGACGGCCCGCCCCCGCGCACGCAGCCGGGTAGAACGCCGGGGGACGCCGACGGGTTCGACCGGCTCGCCGCCGACCTGTCCCGGGCCCACGACAGCGCCGTCACCGCCGTCGTCCAGGCATCCCGGCTCTCCAGCCAGGCGGGCAGCGAGCAGAAGCTCGAGGTGTTCGTCAACCTGGCCCGGCGCCTGCAGTCCCTGGTGCACCGCGAGATCTCCATCCTCGACGAGATGGAGAACGAGATCGAGGACCCCGACCTGCTCAAGGGCCTCTTCCACGTCGACCATCTCGCCACCCGCATCCGCCGCCACGCCGAGAACCTCGCCGTCCTCGGCGGGGCCGTCTCCCGGCGGCAGTGGAGCAACCCGGTCCCCATGACCGAGGTGCTGCGCTCGGCCATCGCCGAGGTCGAGCAGTACTCACGGGTCAAACTGGTGCCGCCGATCGGCGGCACCCTGCGCGGGCACGCCGTCGCCGACGTCATCCACCTGCTCGCCGAACTCGTCGAGAACGCCACGCTGTACTCCGCCCCGCACACCCAGGTGCTGCTGCGCGCCGGTCTCGTCACCTCCGGGCTCGCCGTCGAGGTGGAGGACCGCGGGCTCGGCATGCCCGTGGGCGAGCAGGACCGGATGAACGCCCTGCTCGCCGACCCCGACCAGGTCAACGTCGCCAGCCTGCTGGCCGACGGGCGCATCGGCCTGTACGTGGTCTCGCAGCTCGCGCGGCGGCACGGCATCCAGGTCCGGCTCCAGAACAACATCTACGGCGGAGTACAGGCCGTGCTCGTGGTGCCGCAGGCACTGCTCGGCGCCGAGCAGTGGTCCGCGGCGCCGGGCGCGGAGTACAGCGGTGGACCGACACACCGGCCCGCGCCTGCCGTCCCCGCGCCCGGCAGCGCCCCGCCGACCGGTCCCGCCGGGCACGGGAACGGGAACGGACAGCGGCCGTCCGGGCCGCAGACAGGCACCGATCCGTACGCCGGCGGCACCGGCGTACGGATCGGACCCGACGCGCGGACGGGACCCGACGCGCGGACCGGCCTCGTGCGCCAGACCGGATCCGGCCCGCCCCCGGGGTCCGGGAGCGGGACGCCCCTCACCCCGGTGTCGTCCCCCGCCGTACCGTCGGCGCGACGCCATGACCAGGCCACCGCCCCGGCCCCGACGACTCCCGACGGCATGGCGCCACCCCTGCCGCTGCGCGGTGCCCGCGCGGTGCGGCCCAATCCGGCCGAGGCCGTGCCCGGAGTCACCCCGGACGACCGGCAGACGCTCGAGGAGAGCGGGATCGGGACCGCCCCCCTCACCCCGCGCAGCACCACGGTGCGCGGCGCCATGAGCAGGCCCCAACTGCCCCGCCGCCGCGCCCAGGAACACTTGGTGCCCCAACTCCGCGACGGTCCCGCGCCGCGTCAGAACACCGAGCACGTCGTCGGGCACGATCCCCACCTGATGGCGGCCTTCCGGCGGGGCGTCAGCCTCGCCGAAACCCAACAGCTCATGGACACGGGCCACATGGGCGGCGAGGACATGGGCCGTGGCGACACGGGTCGCGGCGCCACGGCCGACGACCACATGGCGGGCGACCACATGGCGTCCCCGTCCAGGCTGCCGTCGTCGCCCATGAGCGAGCGCCCCAGTCCCCCTGCCCACCCCGTGGACACCCACTCCGTGAACGTCCGCCTCATGGACCCGCACCACAGCATCACGGCTCACGCTATGGAGTCCCACACCACGGAGTCCCACACCACGGAGTGCCACCCCGCCGACGTGCGTCCCCCGCATGCGGCACCCCAGGAAGCGCGCGGCGCCCGCGACGGCGTGCCCGCGCCCCGCACCGACCACCCCACCGCACGGCACGACGGGAGCGCACCCGCCGGATGAGCACGCCCGCACCCTCCACCCCCTGCCGGGCCTCCACCTCCCCGCCCGGCCCCGGCGCTTCCGCAGACCTTCGTACCCCAAGGAGTCGATCCACCATGGCGAGCGACGCACCGACCGCCCACGTTTCCGATCTCGACTGGCTGATGAGCGGCCTCGTGCAACGGGTGCCGCACACCTCCAGCGCCGTACTGCTCTCCTGCGACGGACTGGTGAAGTCCGTGCACGGCCTCGACGCGGACAGCGCCGACCACATGGCGGCCCTGGCCTCCGGCCTCTACTCCCTCGGCCGCAGTGCCGGCATCCGCTTCGGAGGGGGCGGTGACGTCCGCCAGGTCGTCGTCGAGCTCGACTCGATGCTGCTGTTCGTCTCCACCGCCGGTTCCGGCACCTGCCTCGCCGTGCTGGCCGGCCGCGAGGCCGACGCGGCGGTGCTCGGTTACGAGATGGCCATGCTGGTCAAGAGCGTGAGGCCGTACCTGGTGACCGCCCCCCGGCAGCCCGCCGTCGAACCGCCGGCGATGAGGCCTTGAACGTGGCGACGGCCGGTGACGGCCCCTGGCTGGACGACGCGGCCGGGCGACTGGTGCGCCCCTTCACCGTCAGCGACGGCCGCACCCGCCCCACCGTCGAACTCGACCTGATGTCACAGGTGATGGCCACCGGGGCCGCCCCCTTCGGTTACCTCGGCCCCGAGTACGCGCAGGCACTCGAACTGTGCCGTGCGCCCCTCCCGGTCGCCGAGGTGGCCGCCCACCTCAAGCTGCCGCTGGCCGTCACCAAGGTGCTGCTGGCGGACCTCGTCGACAGCGGAGGCCTCACCACCAAGCCCCCCGTGTTCGACCACAACCCGACGGACCGGGTCCTTCTGGAGGCAGTGCTCGATGGACTACGACGACAGCTCTGACCACGACGCCGGTGCCGACGTGTTCCCCACCGCGCTCAAGATCCTCGTCGCGGGCGGGTTCGGCGTGGGCAAGACCACTTTCGTCGGCGCGGTCAGCGAGATCGCGCCGCTGAGCACGGAGGAACTGCTCACCACGGTCAGCGCCGCCACCGACCGGCTCGACGGCATCGAGAACAAGGTGGAGACGACCGTGGCGATGGACTTCGGCCGCATCACCCTGGACCAGGAACACGTGCTGTACCTGTTCGGAACACCGGGCCAGGAACGCTTCTGGTTCATGTGGGACGAACTCTGCGAGGGCGCCCTCGGCGCGGTCATCATCGCCGACACCCGGCGCCTGGAGGAGTGCTTCGCCGCCGTCGACTTCTTCGAGCAGCGCGGCCTCGGTTTCATCATCGCCGTCAACGAGTTCGACGGCGCCTTCCGTTACGACCCCCAGGAGGTACGTGCCGCCCTGGACCTGCCGGGCGAGATCCCCGTCGTGTGCTGCGACGCCCGGATCTCCAGCTCGGGCGTCCAGACCCTGCTGACCCTGGTCCGCCATCTCATCGCCCACGCCCCGGCCCCCGCGACGGGGTACGGCGCCCACATGTGATCCCCGCACACCACCACGGAGCCCGTATATGACATGTGCCCGCACCCAGGGAGCCCGCCCATGAGCTACGACCCGCCGCGTCCGGCCGGTCGTCTGCTGCTCACCCCCGAGGACAAGGAGGCCCCGGCCCGCATCGAGCGGCTGCGCCGGCTGGGACTGGGCGAGCGCCCCGAGCCCACGCTCGACGCCTTCGCGTACGGCCTCTTCGAACTCACGGCGGCTGCGTACGCCATGGTCAACTTCCTGGGGGAGGAGGGGCAGTTCTTCGCCGGGCTGCACACCCCGGCGGTCGCGCCCGTCGTCCGCGGCGACGGCACCGGGGCCCTGCCGGGCCGGTCGTTGCCCCGCGACCACGGCTTCTGCCCCCATGTGGTGGCCCGCCGCAAGGCGCTGGCCCTGGGGGACGTGAGCGACTATCCGCGGTTCGCGGGCAACCCGGTCGTCGACGAGTTCGGGGTGCGCTCCTACCTGGGCGCCCCGCTCATCGACAGCACCGGCACGGTGCTGGGCACCGTGTCCGTCTCCGACACCCGGCCGCGGGCCTGGGGACAGGAAGGGCTCGCTGCCATCAAGGGACAGGCCGCGGATCTCGTCGTACGGCTCGAACGCGGGGAGAGGGACGGACTGCCCTTCTGAAACCGCGGAGACGGATGTGCTTCCTCGAGCCCACGGACGCGGTGTACTGCCGCCGATGGGGTGACGGCGTGAAGGAAAGCTGTGGCCGCGCTTAAGAAATCCTCGATGGACCGGTGAGGGTGTCGTACGGCAGATTGCAGTGCGATCCCACCCCGCTCCCGGCCAGGGCTGCTCCGGCATGCCCGGAGCCGGGACTCACCCCGAGGAGCCGTGGCGTTGAAGGCGCTCGTCAAGGACAAGGCCGAACCCGGGCTGTGGCTCGCGGACGTCCCGGAGCCGGCCGTCGGCCCCGGCGAGGTACTCATCAAGGTGCTGCGCACCGGTATCTGCGGTACCGACCTGCACATCCGTGCCTGGGACGGCTGGGCCCGGCAGACGATCAGCACCCCGCTGATCCTCGGGCACGAGTTCGTCGGCGAGGTCGTCGGGACCGGCCGGGACGTCGGCGAGATCAAGACCGGTGACCGGGTCAGCGGCGAGGGCCACCTGGTGTGCGGCAAGTGCCGCAACTGCCAGGCCGGACGCCGGCACCTGTGCCGTGCCACCGTCGGCCTCGGCGTCGGCCGCGACGGCGCGTTCGCCGAGTACGTCACCCTGCCCGCGGCCAACGTATGGGTGCACCGCGTCCCCGTCGACCTCGACGTCGCCGCGATCTTCGACCCGTTCGGCAACGCCGTGCACACCGCCCTGTCCTTCCCGCTCGTCGGCGAGGACGTCCTGATCACCGGTGCCGGACCGATCGGCCTGATGGCCGCCGCGGTGGCCCGGCACGCCGGCGCCCGCCACGTCATGATCACCGACGTCAGCGAGGAGCGTCTGGAACTCGCCCGCAAGATCGGCGCGAGCCTGGCGCTGAACGTGCGGGACTCGGTGATCGCCGACGGGCAGCACATCCTCGGCCTGCGCGAGGGCTTCGACATCGGCCTCGAGATGTCCGGCCGGCCCGAGGCGCTGCGCGACATGATCGCCAACATGACCCACGGCGGCCGGATCGCGATGCTCGGCCTGCCGGCCGAGGAGTTCCCGGTCGACTGGTCCCGGATCGTCACCTCGATGATCACCCTCAAGGGCATCTACGGCCGTGAGATGTTCGAGACCTGGTACGCCATGTCGGTGCTCCTCGAAGGCGGTCTGGACCTCGCCCCCGTGATCACCGGCCGGTACTCCCACCGCGACTTCGAGGCGGCCTTCGAGGACGCGGCGAGCGGCCGCAGCGGAAAAATCATCCTCGACTGGACGGCGTAGCCCGCCGCGGCGCTCACTCCGGCGCTCACCTCGCGCCCTCCTCAGCGCCCTCTCCTCTCTCTTTCTCCTCCACTTCCTCTTCCGCGAGCACTTTCAGGAGCTTCTCGATGTTCGACTCCGTGCGCGACGACCTCCGCACCACCCTCGACGAGATCCGCGCCGCCGGACTGCACAAGCCCGAGCGCGTGATCGGCACCCCGCAGTCCGCCACCGTGAACGTCACTGCGGGCGGCCGGCCCGGTGAGGTCCTCAACTTCTGCGCCAACAACTACCTCGGTCTCGCCGACCACCCCGAGGTGCTCGCCGCCGCCCACGAGGCCCTCGACCGCTGGGGCTACGGCATGGCCTCGGTGCGCTTCATCTGCGGCACGCAGGAGGTGCACAAGGACCTGGAGGCACGGCTGTCGGCGTTCCTCGGCCAGGAGGACACGATCCTCTACTCGTCCTGCTTCGACGCCAACGGCGGTGTGTTCGAGACCCTGCTCGGCGCGCAGGACGCGGTGATCTCCGACGCGCTGAACCACGCGTCGATCATCGACGGCATCCGCCTGTCCAAGGCCCGCCGCTTCCGCTACGCCAACCGCGACATGGCCGACCTGGAACGCCAGTTGAAGGAGGCCGCCGAGGGCGGGGCGCGCCGCAAGCTGATCGTCACCGACGGCGTCTTCTCGATGGACGGCCATGTCGCACCGCTGGCGGAGATCTGCGACCTCGCCGAACGTCACGACGCCATGGTCATGGTCGACGACTCGCACGCCGTGGGCTTCGTCGGACCCGGCGGGCGCGGCACGCCCGAACTGCACGGCGTCATGGACCGCGTCGACATCCTCACCGGCACCCTCGGCAAGGCGCTCGGCGGCGCCTCCGGCGGCTATGCAGCCGCCCGCGCGGAGATCGTCGCCCTGCTGCGCCAGCGCTCCCGGCCGTACCTGTTCTCGAACACACTCGCCCCGGTGATCGCCGCGGCCTCGCTGAAGGTCCTCGACCTGCTGGAGTCCGCCGACGACCTGCGGGTCCGGCTGGGCGAGAACACCGCCCTGTTCCGCCGCCGGATGACCGAGGAGGGCTTCGACATCCTCCCCGGCGACCACCCCATCGCCCCGGTGATGATCGGCGACGCGTCCCGCGCGGGGCGCCTGGCGGAGCTGCTGCTGGAGCGCGGTGTCTACGTGATCGGCTTCTCCTACCCTGTGGTGCCCGAGGGACAGGCCCGGATCCGGGTCCAGCTGTCCGCCGCGCACTCCACCGAGGACGTGAACCGCGTGGTGGACGCCTTCGTGGCGGCGCGGGCGGAGCTCGACGCCTGAGAGAATCGGTCCCATGATCGAGGCACGGCGGCTCCACATCCTCCGTGCGGTGGCCGACCACCGCACGGTCACGGCGGCGGCCGCCGCGCTGTACCTGACCCCGTCCGCGGTGTCCCAGCAGCTCGCCGCGCTGGAGCAGGAGACCGGCCACCGGCTGGTGGAGCGCGGCGCCAGGGGCGTACGGCTGACCCCGGCCGGCGAGATCCTGCTGGGCCACACCCATGTGGTCCTCGCCCAGCTGGAGCGGGCCGCGGCCGAACTCGCCGCGTACGGTTCGGGCGCGGCCGGCACCGTCACCGTCGCCTCCTTCGCGACCGGGATCGCCCAGGCCGTCGTCCCCGCGGTGGTCCGCCTCGCCGCGGCGGCGCCCGGTATCCGCATCCGCGTCCAGGACGCCGAGGGCGACGCCAGCCTGCCGATGCTCCTGGACCGGCAGGTCGACGTCGCGGTGGCCGTCGAGTACCGCGGGGCGCCGCCCGCCGACGATCCCCGCCTGACGCACGTCCCCCTGTACGCGGAGCCCTTCGACGCGGTCGTCCCCGTCACCCACCGGCTGGCCGACACCGCCGAGGTACCGCTCGCCGAGCTGGCCAAGGACCCGTGGATCGGCCCGTACCCCGGCAATCCCTGCCACGATGTCGTCGTCCTGGCCTGCGAGAACGCGGGATTCCAGCCCCGGCTCGAGCACTCCTCGGACGACTTTCGCGCGGTGGTGGCCCTGGCCTCGGCGGACGTGGGCGTCGCGCTGGTCCCGCGCTCGGCGCTGCGGGGCATGGACCTGACCGGCGTGACCGTCCGGCCGGTCGACGGTGTCGCGCCGACCCGCCGGGTCTTCGCCGCCGTACGCCGGGGAGCCGAGGAACACCCGCTGATCCGCCCGGTCCTGGACGCGCTCGGCGAGGCCGCCGACGAGGCCTAGGGCTGAGGGACCGCGCCCCGCCCTCCCGCTCCCCCTCCCGGCCCGCCCGGTGCCGGAACGGGGGAACCGGCCACTGCCGCCGGGTGGTTGTCAGTGGCAGCCGCTACGGTGCCTGCCATGCCGGATGCCGAAGACGTACGACGGAACGCGCTGTCCCTGCCGGACACGACGGAGAAAGTGGCCTGGAGCATGCCCACGTTCCGGGTGGCGGGGAAGATGTTCGCCACCCTGCCCGAGGACGAGACCTCCATCGCCGTGCGCTGTCCCAAGGAGGAGCGCGACGAACTGGCTCTCGCGGAGCCGGAGAAGTTCTGGATCGCGGGCCACGAGGCGCAGTTCGCCTGGGTCCGGGTCCGCCTCGCCGCCCTGGAGGACGAGGACGAACTGCGGGACATACTCGCCGACTCCTGGCGCCAGACGGCCCCGCCCCGGCTGCTCGAGGCCCATCCCGGGCTGGGCCGGCCGCCCGGGAAGTGATCCCCGGGGCGTTGTCAGTGGGCCGTGACCTGCTCCGGGTGCGTGGACGGGGGCCGGAGCCGGAGGGGGGTTCCGGCCCCCGTGAACGCCCTGATGCGCTCCCGCAGCGAGCGGGCGTCGAGACCGTGCGCGGCGACATGCTCCTCGAGCCGCCCGTACCGTCGCAGCTCCCGCCGGCCCACGCCCAGCCCCAGCACCCGGTGCGGCACGTCGGACAACGCGTCGTTCGCCGCCGCCACCGACGTACCCGCCAGATACGGCTCGACCAGGACGACATCCGTCCCGGCGGCCTCGGTGGCCCGGCGCAGGGCGGCCGCGTCGAAGGGCCGGACCGTGGTGGCGTACAGGACGGTGACGTCGAGACCCTCCGTGGCCGTGAGCACCGCGTCCAGCACGGGACCGACGGCGACCACCACACCCGCGCGGCCCTCGCGGACGGTGCGCAACCGCTCGCCGTCCACCGGCAGCGGGCGTGTGTTGGCCTGCAGGGACAGCCGCACGTACACCTTGTCGTCGCCGGCGGCCACCGCGTGCCGCAGCAGTGTCTCGGCCTCGTCCGGATGCCCCGGGACGTGCACGGTCCAGTCGTCCAGGGTGTCCAGCAGCGCCACGTCACCCGGCGCCATGTGCGTATAGCCGCCGGCCGGCCAGTCGAAGGAGGCGGCGGCGCTCACCAGCACCGCGCCCGCCTCCTGATGACCCAGGTCCAGCTTGACCTGTTCGAACGGCCGCTCGACGAGGAAGCTGGCGAAGGTGTGCACGACGGGCCGCAGACCGGCGAGTGCCATCCCTGCGGCGGCTCCCACCAGGAGTTGTTCCCGGATGCCGACGTTGACGACCCGGTCCGGATGCCGGCGGACGGCCTCGGTGAAGGTGTCCTTGCCGATCTCGGCGAGGACGACGGCGACCCGGGGGTCCTCGTCCAGCAGCCGGGTGAGGACGTGAGCGAATCGGTCACGCATGGTGTCCACGGGAGGTGATCCTTTCGGCACAGGGAGCCAGAGGGAGAAGCCTGCAAGGGAAGGGGGAAGGGGGAAGGGGGAAGGGGCGGCCGGACGGGGAAGTTCACGCGTACCGCGCGTATTTCGGCTCGACCCGGGCCACCACCACATGCGGCCGCCCCGGATGCGGCGCGGTGAACGCGGTGTGCAGCGCCTCGTGGTCACGGCCGTCGACCGTGAGCGCGGACCAGCCCGCCGCCTCGAAGCGTGCGGTGATCCCACCGGGCCGGGCGTGACTGGCGGAGGAGTTGTCGACGACGACGGTGTGCAGCCGTTCCAGACCGGCGGGTCCGGCGAACGCGATCGCCTCGTGGTTGCTGCCCTCGTCCAGCTCGGCGTCCCCGATCAGCGCCCACACGGCCGGCCCGTCGAGCCCTTGCGCGCGCAGCCCCAGCGCCGTACCGACCGCGATCGGCAGCCCGTGTCCCAGCGACCCGCTGCCGATCTCGGCGCCCGGCACCAGTGTCCGGTCGGGATGATGGCCGAGTGGCGAGTCGTACGAGCCGAACCCGGCCAGCCACTCCACCGGCAGGAAGCCCTTGGCGGCCAGCACGGCGTAGTACGCCATCGGCCCGTGCCCCTTCGACAGCAGGAACCTGTCCCGGTCCCGGTCGTCCATCCGCTGCGGGGAGACGCGCAGGACACGGTCGTAGAGCACCCACAGCACGTCCAGCGTGGAGGTGGCGGCCGGCCCGTGTTTCTCGTCGCCGGTCATCCTGCCCATCAGCGAGGCCAGGTCCCCGTAGCCGTACGCCGCCGTTGTGCGCGTGTGTTCGTCGGTGATCGTCATACGGCGATCCTGCGACCTCAACCGGACTTGAGGTCAAGCACCGCTCCCGGCGCCCCCGGACAAAGGGGTGCGCGATCACCGCCCTGGGTGCGGTATTGTTTCCGTGCACGTCGACGCCGGGGAATCCCCAGGTCAGACGGGCAACGGGACGTGGCGCAGCTTGGTAGCGCACTTGACTGGGGGTCAAGGGGTCGCAGGTTCAAATCCTGTCGTCCCGACTTAAGGAAGTCGCAGGTCGAGGG
>NZ_JBHXQZ010000023.1:13659-87502 GCF_042717095.1 Streptomyces sp. NPDC058632
TGTACATTTTTTTCTTATCCCTTTGTGGGTGGGGTTTTTTGTCATAACCCCCACCCCCCCCCTCGACCGTTCACGAGCTTCCCGGTGACGGATGCCCGACACGCGTCCGAAGCCTCCCTGCTCCCTGATCGCCGGTAGTGAGGCACAGGGAAAGGCAGCGGGAATGAGGAGACGGTCTTCGTGGTTCTGGGGGCAACGGGTCAGCTCCTGAAGAAGCCTGTTGCCGCTCGTCCGTCGCCGCCCCCTCTTGATGTGGAGCCGCTCATGACCACAGCGCGGGATCTGCTCGTCGTCGTCATCGACACACGGTCCGGTACGTCCGTCGAGTGGGGCGATCTGTCGCTGGCGCTCGCGGGCGCGGAACTGCTCGACCTCATCGACGCCGGGGCCGCCGACCTCGACGGGGACAGGGTGGTGCCGCCCCCGCGGCAGGCAGCGGAGCCCGCCGCGGGGCCGGCCGTCGACGATCCGCTGCTGCGGCAGGCCGCGTCCGCGCTGGTCCGGAAGGAGCCTCATGAGCCCGTCGAGGACTGGCTGTGGCGCCGTGGCCGCGACCTGGTGGCCGCGTATCTCGCGGAGTTGGGGACGACGGGATCGGCTGCCGCCCGTTGGCGGACCCGGAAGCCGTCGCTGAGCATCGACCCCTCGGCGCTGGCCGACTCGCCGGCGCGCCGCCACGCGAACGACCGCTGGGCGGCACACGAACCCGTGCTCACAGCCCTCGCCGCCGCTGCGGGCGTCGGCGCCCGGGACGACGGCGACCCGGGCGCCGGCGACCCGGGCAACGGCGTCGGGGACCGCGACGTTCTCGCGGATCTCGGCGACGACCGGATCGTGACCGTACTGGCCGCGGTCAACGAAGCCGTCGTCGAACTGGCCGGTGTACGGCAACGCCGGGCCGTCGAGGCGGCGGCCTTCGACAACATCTGGCGAGCCGTATGACCGGGGTGTGACGACAACGGCCGGGAAGCGGCAGGGGGCGCGTCAGCCGAGGCAGCCCGCGTGCGCGAGGGCCTGCCTCAGCAGGACCCCGTGCCCACCCGGCATCTCGCTCTGCACCGCCTCCGACAGCGCCTCCTGCGGGCTGAACCACACCAGGTCGAGTGCGTCCTGCCGGGGCCGGCAGTCACCCGTCACCGGCACGATGTAGGCCAGGGACACCGCGTGCTGGCGTGGGTCGTGGTACGGCGTGACCCCGTGCGTCGGGAAGTACTCGGCGACCGTGAACGGCTGGAGCGACGCCGGGACCCGGGGCAGCGCCACCGGGCCGAGGTCCTTCTCCAGGTGGCGCAGCAGCGCGTCCCGGATGCGCTCGTGGTGCAGCACCCGGCCGGAGACCAGCGTCCGGCTGACCGTGCCGTCCGGTCCGATCCGCAGCAGCAGGCCTACGCTGGTGACTTCGCCGCTGTCGTCGACACGTACGGGGACGGACTCGACGTACAGGATCGGCATGCGGGCACGTGTCATCTCCAGTTCGTCGGAGGACAGCCATCCCGGCGTGGTTTCGGTCGTGTCAGACATTGCTTGATCATACTTTCAACGGTTCGGACTGACAGGGAGGGCCGCTCCGCGGGGGTGTGTCCTCCTCGACGGGCTCGGCCGGGTCGGCGGGGCGGGGGATCCGGGGGGACGCGTCAGGGTTTCACGGCCACCGCACCGTACTGCGGTACCACCGGGGCGGCGGAGCCGGTCCCGGCGCGCCACCGCGAGCAGGACACCAGGCCGGGCTCGACCAGGGTCAGCCCCTCGAAGAACGCGGCGATGTCCTCGGCACTGCGAGCCGTGATCGGGGGAGTGGCGTTCTCGTTCCAGAACTCCATCGCCGGGATCTGGCTTCCGCCGCCCACCTCGGCGTCGTGGGTGGGGTGGGTGAGGGTGAGGAAACTGCCGGAGGGGAGCTTGTCCATGATGCGCCGCACGGTCGCGCGCGCCTGCTCGGTGTCGAGGACGAAGTTGAGGACACCCAGCATCATCACCGCGACCGGGCGGTCGAAGTCGAGGGTTGCGGCGGCCCGTTCGAGTATGGCGTCCGGGTCGCGCACATCGGCGTCGATGTAGTCGGTGGCGCCCTCCCGGGTGCCGGTGAGCAGGGTCCGGGCGTGCATCAGCACGATCGGATCGTTGTCGACGTAGACGATCCGGGAGTCGGGCGCGATCCGCTGGGCGATCTCGTGGGTGTTCTCCGCGGTGGGCAGCCCGGTGCCGATGTCGAGGAACTGCCGCACACCGCCCTCACCGGCCAGGTGGGCGACGGCCCGCTCCAGGAACTCCCGGTCCGCGCGGGCGATGTCCCGGATGACGGGGATGATCGAGGCGACCCGGTCGCCGACCCGCCGGTCGACCTCGTAGTTGTCCTTGCCGCCGATCCAGTGGTTCCACACGCGTGCGTTGTGCGCCACCGAGGTGTCCAGCCGCGCCGAGCCGCGCGGCGGGGTGTGGCTCTCACCCACGTCTCTTCCCCTCCCTCTCCCCTGCCTTCGCCCTTTCCTGCGACCGGATCCGGCCGTCGCGGCCATTGTGCCCGCGCAGTGATCACGTTGTCCCGGGAACGGGAGAGCGGGGCGAGGAGCGGGAGGGGATGCCGACGGGAGGCGGGGAGCGTCGTGGGGATCCATCGGCGGGGTCCGTCGTCGGGGTCGGTCGTCGGGGTCCGTCACGCCTGGTCGGGGGCGTTCCCGGCCTCGAACATCCAGCGCTGCTTCTCCAGTTCGGCGGTGACGGCGATCAGCAGGTCCTGGGTGACCGGGTCCGCCTTCTCGGTGGCGTCGACGCGCTCGCGCAGCCGTACGATCGCGGCACCCAGCGCCTCCGCCATCAGCCGCACGGTGTCCGCGTCGCGCAGCCAGCCCTCCTCGGGGACGGGCAGCGCGAAGACCTTGGCGACGGTCTCCGGGCGGCCGTCCGGCGGCACACCGAGCGTCGCGGCCCGCTCCGCGACCGTGTCGGCCTGGGCACGCGCGGTCGAGACCACTTCGTCCAGCTGGAGGTGGACCGAGCGGAACCGCGGACCCACGACGTTCCAGTGGGCCTGCTTGCCGATCAGCGAGAGACCCAGGAGATCCACCAAAGTGTCCTGGAGTGCCTTGCCGACGACCCGGCGGGCCTCGTCGGGCAGGGGGCTCCGCACAACGGTCATGGGGTATCGCTCCTTCTCGGTCGGTTGCGTGGGTGCTCCGCGAACGCGCGGGTGCCCCGGTTCCCCCGGCGCAAACGCGGGCCCGCCGCTGTGCGCGCAGGGCCGGGCGGGGGCGGCAGCGAGCACCGTGCGAGAAGCCGACAGGCGAGACGGTGCTTACGGCGATCGTTAGGTGGACATAGCATCGGTCTCCGCAATGGACATGATGACGCTCTGGCACCTCACCGGCTGGGAGTTCGCCGCCCTCGCCTTCGCAACCCTGCTCGTGGGCTTCTCCAAGACCGCCGTCAGCGGGGCGAACACGGTCAGCCTCGCGATCTTCGCGGCGATGCTGCCCGCCCGCGCCTCCACCGGCGTGCTGCTGCCCCTCCTCATCGCCGGTGACGTGCTCGCCGTCCTCACCTACCGGAGGCATGCCCACTGGCCCACGCTGTGGCGGCTGTTCCCGGCGGTCGCGGCCGGTGTCGTCGTCGGCACCGTCTTCCTGATGTGGGCGGACGACGAGGCCGTGGGGACGTCGATCGGGGCGATCCTGCTGCTGATGGCCGCGGTGACGGTGTGGCGGCGGCGGGCGGCGGACCGGGCCGCGAGGACCGCCTCCGACGCGGAGCAGCGTGAACAGGGCGAACGGAACGGCCCGGACGAGGTCACCTCCCGGGCCGGCCGGCTCAGGGCCCGCTCGTACGGCGTCCTCGGCGGCTTCACCACCATGGTCGCCAACGCGGGCGGGCCGGTGATGTCCATGTACCTGCTCTCCGCCGGCTTCCGGAAACTGGGGTTCCTCGGGACCTCGGCGTTCTTCTTCCTGATCGTCAACACGTCGAAGGTGCCCTTCAGCGTGGGCCTCGGACTGATCGACGCGGAGTCACTGCTGCTCGACGCGGCGCTCGTGCTGTTCGTCGTACCCGGCGCGCTGCTCGGGAAATGGGCCGTCGGCCGGATCAACCAGCGGCTGTTCGAGCAGCTGGTGATCGCGGCGACGGTGGTGGGCGGCCTGCAACTCCTGCTGCGCTGAGCAGGGAGCCGTCGCCGTGCGCGCCGGGTTCACCGCCCGAGGAAGGGCCCCTGTCCTTCCGGGACGTCCGGGAGGTCCGGGTGGTGCCGGAACCGGCTGGGGGCCGCCGTACGGCCGACCGTCGCCGCCAGCTTGCGCAGCCGCCGCCAGTTCAGACGCGGGGGCGGCTGGGCCACCCCCGGCCGTTTGCGCGGGACGCGGACACGGAGCACGCCGGACGCGATACGGCAGCGGACGGGCGCGGGCAGCAGCAGCGCCTCGCCGTCGACCCCGGCCTCGATCTCCGCCCGGTCACCCTCGACGAGGACCTCGGAGGCGGTCAGGTTGGTGAGCCGGCCCCGCGAGGGGTCCAGCAGCAGCGCGGCGGCGTCGACCGCGCTCTCGACCTTGACGCCGAGGACCCCGAGCACACCCGTGTCCAGCCGCTCCCGTCGGCCGAGGCCGAAGGGGTCGTCGGTGCGGTAGGGGTTGTTGCTGACCAGTACGGCCTGCGGATTGTCGAGCGCCGTGTCCCCGACGTGGGCGACCAGCCGGGCTCCCTGCTGGCCGGTGAGCAGATCGGGCAGCAGCTCCAGGCTGGTACCGATCTTGTCGTCCCGGTAGGCCGGGCTCTGCACGATCGACGCGTACGCGCCGAAGGACGCGTTGTTCACGAAGGGCTGGTCGCCGGCGAAACCCAGATCGACGCGCAGCTCCACCCCGTCGGTGAGCGCGTCCAGGCAGGCCGCCGGATCGCCGCGGTCCAGGCCCAGGTCCAGGGCGAAGTGATTGCGGGTCCCGGCGCTGATGACCAGGAACGGGACGTCGTGCTCGGCGGCCACGGCCGCGACCAGCGCCTGCGTGCCGTCACCGCCCGCGGCACCCAGCAGATCCGCGCCGCCCGCGACGGCCTCCCGGGCCATCGCCGTCACGTCGTTCTCCTTCTCCGGATCGAGCAGGACGACCCGGGCGCCCAGCCGTTCCGCCTTCTCCCGCAGCCGGTAGCGGCCCACCTTGCCACCGCCCGACCGCGGATTCATGATGAGCACCGCCCGCCGGGGCGACGGCATCCGCCGTTCCCCCGGCCGTTCGCGCAGCCGCTCGCTTCCCGTCCCGCGCAGCGCGAACCGGCCGCTCCACACGGCCAGCACCCACAGGGCCAGCGACAGCGGGAGAGCCCAGAACAGGATGACCGCGTACACGGTGATGACGGCCGCGGGCACGCAGACGGCGACCAGCGCGGCCACCCAGCGCAGCGGCCCCCGCAGGGTCAGCGTCCACCACAGGGCGGCGGCACTGACGGCGAGTCCGACCGCACCGCAGAGCAGCACCACCAGGCCTCGCGTGCCGCCGTAGACGAGAGGGATCACCACCGCGAGCGCGGCCGCGGCCAGCGCCGCCCGCGCGGCCCACCGCTGGGCCCGGTAGGCCCGCCTGCTCAAGTCCACGGCCATGACTCCTCCAGTCGACGGCGTCATCGTAGGGCGTACGGGGCCATGGGTGAGACCGGGTTCCGTGACCTGGTCACGGCGCATGTCCGACATCCGTGTGCCTGCCCCGCTCCCGTACCCGTCCTGATCGGTTCCGGCTCTCGCCGTGACGCGTTCCGACCCTCGCCGCGCCCCCTTCTCCGGGTCCGCCGCACGGCCTTCGGCAACCGGTCCCGTCCCTGCGCCGCGGCTGCCTCGTACCGGCCCCGTACGCTCGACGCCATGCCCCCGCAGCCGTCGCATTCGCCGCAGCCCTCGCCGTCCCCGCACGTCCTGGTCCTCGGCGGCACCACCGAGGCGCGCGAACTCGCCGCCGAACTGACCGCCCGTTCCGGCGTACGGGTGACCACCTCGCTCGCCGGGCGCGTGGCGCGGCCCGGAGCGGTCGCGGGCGAGGTGCGCGTCGGCGGCTTCGGCGGGGCCCGAGGACTCGCCGACTGGCTGCGCGACCAGCGCGTGACCGCCCTGATCGACGCCACCCACCCGTTCGCCGGGACGATCACGGCGAACGCGGCTCGGGCCGCGACCGCGGCCGGCCTGCCCCTGGTCGTCCTGCGCCGCCCCGGCTGGCAGCCGGGCCCCCGAGACCGCTGGCACCCGGTCCCCACCCTGGAGGCCGCCGCCGAACTGCTGCCCCGGCTCGGGCACCGGGTCCTCCTCACCACCGGCCGCCTCGGCCTCGCCGCCTTCGCACACCTGACCCGGCTCCACTTCACCGTACGGTCGGTGGAACCCCCCGAGCCACCCATGCCGCCGCACACCCATGTCCTGCTGGCCCGCGGCCCGTTCGGCGTGGCCGACGAGACGGCCCTGCTGCGCGAGCACCGCATCGACATCGTGGTGACCAAGGACAGCGGGGGATCGGCGACCTCCGCCAAACTCACGGCAGCCCGCGAACTCGGCCTGCCGGTCGTGGTCGTCAGCCGCCCGCCCCTCCCGGAAGGCGTGCGCGCGGTGCCCGACGTCGAGGGCGCCCTGGAGCAACTGGGGCCTCTCTGACGCCTTCCAGGGCCCACGCGCCCAGGGCCCACGCGCCTCCGGGGCTCACCCGTTCCCGGGGTTCCGGCGCAGCAGATACGTGTCCATGATCCAGCCCTTGCGCTCGCGGGCCTCGGCGCGCAGTGCTTCGATCCGGGGCGCCACCTCGGCGAGCGGGCCGGACACGAGGATCTCGTCCGGGGTGCCTATGTAGGCGCCCCAGTAGATGTCGACGTCCTGGCCGGCGTACTGCCGGAAGGTCTGGTGGGCGTCCAGCATCACGACCACGTCGTCCACCCCCTGCGGGAAGCCCTCCGCGAGCCGCCGGCCGGTGGTGATCTGGACCGGGCGGCCGACCCGGTTGAGTCCCGTACGGTGCCGGGCGACGAGGGCGGAGACACTGCTGATCCCCGGAACGACGTCGTAGTCGAAGACGACCTCGCCCCGCGCCAGGACCTCCTCGAGGATCGCGAGCGTACTGTCGTACAGCGCCGGGTCACCCCACACCAGGAACGCGCCGACCTGGTCCTCGCCCAGCTCATCGGCGATCAGCCGGGCGTAGATGTCCGCGCGGGCGCTGCGCCAGTCGCCGACGGCGGGGGAGTAGGCGGCGCCGCCGGCCCGCCGGTCCCGCTCCGGGTCGCGCGCCTCGACGACGCGGTACGCCCGCTCCGGCAGGTGCGCGTCGAGCATGTCCCGGCGGAGGCCGGTCAGGTCCGCCTTCACCTCACCCTTGTCGAGGACGAAGAACACGTCCGTGCCGCGCAGCGCCTTGACCGCCTGCAGGGTCAACTGGTCGGGGTCGCCCGCACCGATACCGATGACATGAATCTTTCGCACGCCCCGAGTCTGCCGCACGCCACTGACACCGGGCCCACCGCCTCCACTCATCGCCCCCGGCCCCGTTGCCCGCCCCCGTCGCAGGGAGCCGCCGTCCAGGAACCTCCCGGGGCCTCCCGCCTACGAGCCCTGCCCCCGGGCCCCCGCCCGCAGCCGCGGCGCCCGCGCCCCGGCGTCCACGGGAACAGCGTCCCCCCGCTCGACCTCCGCCGCCAGCTCCCGGGCCCACGCGACGACACCGCCGAGGTCGATCCCGTACGGACGCGTCTCTCCCGCGCCCGCCGCCCACTCCTCGGCCGAGCCCGCCCCGCGCCGCAGCAGCCGGGCCCCGCCGGTCACGTTCCCGCGCGCCGTGTGCGTGAGCCCCACGGCGAGCTGGGCGAGCCCCCGCCACAGCTCCCGCTCCTCCTCGGGCCCCGACTTCCAGGCGTCCTCGAACACCTCGTGCGCGTGGAACGGCTTCCCCTCGTCCAACAGCCGCTGCGCCTCGGCGACGCTCTCCAGTGGCGGCCGGACCACCCCCTCCGGCTGCCGCGGCACCCCCTGCGCCCCGTGGGGCAACGGCCGCCCCAGCCCGTCCCGGGGCCGCGCACTGCGCGCCCGCCCGTCACCGTCCCGGTCGCGCGCGTCGCCCGCCCGCTCGGAGGCGCTGTCGTCCTGCTCCCGGGAAATGCTGTCGTTGCTGCCCATACCCCGATTGTCCCGTGCCCGGACCGCTTTCGGTCCGGCCGGGGCCGTGGGGTAAAGTACGGACCGCGCGATCACGCGGTCCACCGCACGTGAGCGCATCGGGACGTGGCGCAGCTTGGTAGCGCACTTGACTGGGGGTCAAGGGGTCGCAGGTTCAAATCCTGTCGTCCCGACTCGAGAGAGTCGCAGGTCAGGGCCGGTTTCGGAGGCATCCGAAACCGGCCTTCGGCCCTTCCTGAGGGCTCGTCGGTGGCGGCCGTGCCCGCCGCGCCCCTCACCGCGCAGCGGACCGACTCGCGGCCGGTACGGCGGCACCGTCGTCCTCACACGGTCGCCTCGAGCGACGCGGTCATTCCGTCGTGTGCCGGAGGTACTCGGTGAGGGCCTTGCCCGGCCGGAAGGTGACCGCCTCGCCGTCCGTGTGGAAGCTGCCGAAGCTGCCCAGGACGACCGTTTCCCCTCGACGGAGGGCCTCGGCGATCGAGCCCGGATGTTCCACGGTCCCGAAGACGGCGTCGAGCGCACGTTCGGCATGCTCGGGGGTGAGCTGACGGCCCTCGCCGTGGTCCGCCGCATTGCCCGCGGTCGCCTCGATCAACTGGGTCCTGTCCATGTGTCCTGCCTGTTCGCTGGGGAGCCGGAGAGCCGGAGAGCCGAAGCCTGCGATGCCACGATCGTGGCATTCGGTGGCCGGTGCATCTCCTGATGGGCGTGCGGGTGGGGGAGGGCACGGCCGTCACGGTGCGACGTCCCGGCCCCCACCGGAAGAGGGTGAGCCGTTCGGCGGCACACCGCTCGCTGATTCGCCGGACGGCGGTTGTGATGGGAGTGACCTCCCCCTCAGCAGAAAGCGAGTCGGTCGTGTTGGTCAAGAAGCTGCACGAGTCCGGAGTCCGAGCCGAACACGCCTACACGGCCGGCTTCGTCTCCATCGGTCTGTCCGTCGTCTCCTGGAACGCCTCACTGCGTGTGGAGAAGAAGGGAGAGGAGCGCGCCGACCGTTGGGGCATCTTCGTCGGAGAGTGGGCCCCCACCTTCTTCGCCCTCGGCCTGGCACTGTCGACCTACGAGAAGTAGCACCGGCGACACACCGGGATGGTGGGCGCTGCACCGCTTCCGGAACGCGCCCGGTACCGGATCGGCAGTGAATTCCGGGCGCGGTCCTCCAAAGACCGGACGTGGCGTGCAGGCCCTCCCCCCGGGGCCGACGGCCTGGCATGGGCCCCGTTCCCCCGGCCCGGGCCTGCTCGCGAGCTGCGAGGCGCGCGGTGGTCCTTCACCCTGGAAGGAGGGGGAATCGGGCTGCCCGCAGCGCACAGTGAGAGGAACCGGAATGGCAAAGAACCGTAGTGGGGACAAAAAGCTCAAGAAAGGTGACAAGGTCGCCTGGAGCAGTCACGGAAGTCAGGCCGAGGGCGAGGTGGAGAAGGAGATCACCGGGCGAACGGAAGCCGCGGGACGAACGGTGGACGCCTCGCCGGACGACCCGCAGTATCAGGTCCGCAGCGAGAAGTCCGGCAGGTCCGCGGTGCACAAGCCGTCCGCCCTCAAGAAGAAGAAGTGAGGCCGTACGGATGGACGGTGACGAGCGGAAAGAGACCTGGGACGAATTCCGTGAGCTGGTGAACATGAAACCGGCCGAACTGGAGAAGTGGCTGGCTTCGGAGCAGTCGCAGAACGCCGGACAGGACAAGGGCGGGGGAGAGTCCACGGGGCACGCCTCGGGCCGCCGGATCGTGGATATCCTGCGCGCGAAGAAGGGCGACCTCTCGGACGACGACTACCAGCACATGCGGAAGGTCGTCGGCTACGTCCGGCGGCATCTGGCCCAGCGGCCCTCGGGCGACGTCCAGGACACCCGGTGGCGGCATTCGCTCATGAACTGGGGCCACGACCCGCTGGCATGACGCAGGACGAATCAGGGGTGCTTCCGCACGCCGTCGCGGGGCGCGTGGAGGGCATGCCGGGAGCCGGGACGGTGCCGGTGTCCGTGAGTGAGGTGCCGCAGGTCATGGACGGTGCGCCGGTCAACGGACCATACTGACCAGGCCCCTGGTCACTCACAGAACGACTCCATGGTCAAAAACAGCACTCCCACGCCCACCGTCCCCGACACCGTATGGCTGGCGCGCGGGCGCCATCCGGGCCCTGAGCCCGAGCTGGACGTCCGGCGCAACCTCATCGCCCTCAAGGCGGCCGGGGGCCTCGACGACTTCCTGGAGCTCGACCCCGTCGAGGCGGTCCGTTCCACCGCCCTGCACCCCCGGGACGCCTCCGCCGACCCCGGCCCGTCGGCCCGCCGCCTCTTCGAGGCCCGCTGGCGTGTGGCCGGGGACGTCACGGTGCGCGCGCAGCTGACCACGTACGATCCGCAGGCCCGTGGGCAGGGGACCGAGGGAGTCACCTGGATCCTCGTCGCCGAGGCGGGGCGCGCGTGGGACGCCCGCTGGCCGTCGCCCGCCACCCTGTTCTGGCCGGACAGCAGTCAGGTCGAGTGGGACCACGACACGGTGCCGGGCGTGCGCCTGCGGACGGTGAACCACCTGCCGAAGGACGACGACGAAGTGCGCCGCCGGCTGCGGGACTGCGCGCGCAGCAGCTGGTTCGTCCATGTCGTGGTGCACGAGGCGATGACCCCGGACGCGCGCGGGCAGCGGCCGGTCGCGGAGTTCCTGCCGCCGGGCCTGCGGCACCGGGTGGTCGAGCACCGGGGCACGCCGGAGCAGGCCCGGATCGCCGACTTCGCGCTGCAGCGGGAGCTGAAGTTGCGGATGCCGCGCGGAGGCGCCGTCGTCCTGCCCACGGTGCCGCAGCAACCGGGCTACGACCCGGAGCACTTCACGGTGCGCAACATCTTCCTGGACGGCTCGGAGCCGGTCGAATTCCTCGGCAGGATCATCGAGTTCGCCGCACTGCCGCGGCCCCTGCCGTCCGGGGCCGAGCAGGCCCTGACGCGGCTGCGCGAGGGCTGGCACCTGCTCAGCCCGGACGAGGAGCTGGTCCACGCCCAGGACATGGTCGCCAGGTACGCCCACGCGCTCGAAGCCATGACGGAGTCCCGTGACCGGTACCGGGAAGCGGCCGAGGCGGCCCAGGCCGCACTCGCCGAGGTGACCGGCGGCGACGGCGTACCCCGGCCGCCCGTGCCAGGACCGGCGGCCGGGGAGGAGGACTCGCCACTCAGCAGTTTCACGAAGGCGTTCGGCCGCTTCCGGGGCACGAACAAGTAGGCCGTCCCCCGTCGCCGCCCGACTCCCCGTCCGCGGGGCCTGTTCGCCGATTCGCCGCGTCCGCCCTTGACCTGAAGCGCACTTCAAGCTGAAGACTCCCGTTCCGTGCCCCGACGACGGGGTGCTCACAGGAGGGGAACGCCATGAGGTACCGCACCATCGGCAGCGATCCGCAGACCCGCCGGGAGGTGAGCGTGCTCGCGCTCGGCGCGATGCTGTTCGGCTCCGTGACGGACGAGAAGACGTCCTTCGCCGTACTCGACCGGTACGTCGAGGCCGGCGGGAACTTCATCGACACGTCCGACAACTACGCCTTCTGGACCGACGGCGGTCAGGGCGGACAGAGCGAGGAACTGCTCGGCCGCTGGCGGCGCAGCCGGGGCGTCGGTGACGAGATCGTCGTCGCGACCAAGCTGGGCGCCCGGCCCCTCGCCCCCGGTACGAGCTACACCGACAACCCGGAGGGCCTGTCGGCGAAGGCGATCAGGGAGTCCGCCGAGCGCAGCAGGGAGCGGCTCGGCATGGAACGGCTGGACCTGCTGTACGCGCACATCGAGGACCGCGCGGTTCCTCTCCGGGAGACGGCCGAGGGCTTCGCCGCCCTCGTCGCCGAGGGCACGGTCGGAATGCTCGGCGCGAGCAACCACGCGGTGTGGCGGGTGGAGCGGGCCCGCGCCCTCGCCGCCGCCGCGGGACTGCCCGGCTACGAGGTGCTCCAGTACCAGCACAGCTACCTGCGCCCCCGCGCCGACGTGCCCGGGGACCTCTTCCCCGACGGCAGCCTCGGGCACGCCGGTGCCGAACTGCTCACCTATCTGCGGGACGAGCCCCGGCTGGCCCTGGTCGCCTACTCGCCGCTGCTGAAGGGCGCGTACGCCCGGCCGGAGCGGCTGCCCCGGGACTACGACCACCCGGGGACACCCGCCCGGCTGAAGGTGCTGCACGAGGTCGCCCGGGAGACCGGGGCGAGCGCCGGCCAGGTGGTGCTGGCCTGGCAGCTCGGCCACGAGCTGCCGATCCTGCCGCTGGCCGGAGTGTCCTCCGTCGCTCAGCTGGAGGAGAACCTGGCGGCGGTGGACCTGGAGCTGTCGCCGGAGCAGCGGGCACGGCTGGACGCGGCGCACTGAGACGCCCGAGGCGCCCGCCCCGGGCCCGCCGGAGGGCACCCGCTCAGGACCTGACCAGCAGCTGGAAGTCGAACGAGTAGCGCGAGGCACGGTAGACGTGGGCCGCGTACTCCACCGCGCGGCCCGTGTCGTCGTAGGCGGTGCGGTGCATGGTGAGCAGGGCGGCGCCCTCCTTCTCGTCCAGGCGGGACGCCTCCCCGGCGGTGGCCGAACGGGCGCCGACGGTCTGCCGGGCGCTGTGCAGGGTGATGCCCGCCGCGCGCATCATGCGGTACAGGCCGGTCGACTCCAGGCGGGCGTCGTCCAGTTCCAGCAGACCCGACGGGAGGTAGTTGCACAGGAGGGCGACGGGCCGGCCGTGGGTGCGGCGCAGACGTTCGAGGAGGACCGTTTCCCCGCCCTCGGGCAGGCCCAGGGCCGCCGCCACGCCGGGGGGCGCGGGGACCGTCTCGTGGCGGAGGACCTCCGTGCTCGGGCCCTGGCCGGCCGCCTCCAGGTCGTCGTAGAGGCTGCTGAGCTCCAGGGGGCGCCTGACCTGGCTGTGCACCACCTGGGTGCCCACCCCACGCCGCCGGACCAGCAGTCCCTTGTCGACAAGGGACTGGATGGCCTGGCGGACCGTGGGGCGGGACAGACCGAGGCGCACCGAGAGGTCGACCTCGTTGCCCAGGAGGTTGCCCGGGGCGAGGACGCCCTGCACGATCGCCGCCTCCAGCTGCTGGGCGAGCTGGTGGTACAGCGGTACCGGACTGCCCCGGTCCAGGGGGAAGTCCAGTGAGCTGAGAGCGGGTTCGGTCACGGCACGGGCCCGGTCACCGGTCTTCGCCATGGACGTACCTTCCTGTCGCGGAGCGCTCCCGGGGGCAGGAGCCGCTCGGGGGACCGAGGGTCAGGAGTTGCTCGGGAAGCCGAGGTTGATGCCCCCGTCGGACGGGTCCGGCCAGCGCGTGGTGATGACCTTGCCCCGGGTGTAGAAGGCGACGCCGTCGTTGCCGTAGATGTGGTGGCCGCCGAAGAGGGAGTCCTTCCAGCCGCCGAAGGAGTGGTAGCCCACCGGGACCGGGATCGGCACGTTGACGCCGACCATGCCCGCCTTCACCTCGAGCTGGAAGCGGCGGGCGGCGCCGCCGTCCCGGGTGAAGATCGCGGTGCCGTTGCCCCAGCGGGAGTCGTTGATCAGCGCGATGGCCTCGTCGTAGGTCTCCGCGCGGACCACGCACAGCACCGGACCGAAGATCTCGTCCTGGTAGGCGTCCGCGGTCAGCGGCACCCGGTCGAGCAGCGAGACACCGACGAAGAAGCCGTCCTCGTGACCGTCGACCGTCAGACCCGTCCCGTCGAGCACGACCTCGGCGCCCTGCGCCGCCGCCCCCGCCACGTACGAGGCCACCTTGTCGCGGTGCTCGCGGGTGATCAGCGGGCCCATCTCGGAGGCCGGGTCGTTGCCCGGACCGATGCGGAGCTTCTTGGCGCGCTCGGTGATCCGGCCGACCAGGTCGTCGCCGATGTCACCGACCGCGACCACGACCGACACGGCCATGCAGCGCTCGCCGGCCGAACCGTACGCCGCGTTGATCGCCTGGTCGGCGGCCAGGTCCAGGTCGGCGTCGGGCAGGACCAGCATGTGGTTCTTGGCGCCGCCGAGGGCCTGGACCCGCTTGCCGTGCTCGGTCGCCTTCCGCTGGATGTGCCGGGCGATCGGGGTGGAGCCGACGAAGGAGACGGCCTCGATGTCGGGGTGCTCCAGGATGCGGTCCACGGCCGTGCGGTCGCCGTGCACGACGTTCAGCACACCGTCCGGCAGGCCCGCCTCGGTGGCCAGTTCCGCGAGGCGGACGGAGGCCGACGGGTCCTTCTCGGACGGCTTCAGCACGAACGTGTTGCCGCACGCGATGGCCAGCGGGAACATCCACATCGGCACCATGGCCGGGAAGTTGAACGGCGTGATGCCGGCGACCACGCCCAGCGGCTGGCGGATCGAGGCGACGTCGACGCGGCTGGAGACCTCCGTCGACAGCTCACCCTTGAGCTGCACGCTGATCCCGCAGGCCAGCTCCACGATCTCCATGCCCCGCGCGACCTCGCCGAGGGCGTCGGAGTGCACCTTGCCGTGCTCGGCGGTGATCAGCTCCGCGATCTCGTCGCGGTGGGCGTCCAGCAGCTCGCGGTACTTGAACAGGATCGCCGTACGCCTGGCCAGCGACGAGGTGCCCCAGCTCTCGAAGGCATCCTTCGCGGCGGCGACGGCGGCGTCCACCTCCGTGGTGTCCGCGAACGCGACCTGCTTCTCCTGGGCGCCGGTGGCCGGGTTCCAGACGGGGCCGAAACGGCCGGAGGTGCCTTCGGCGGGCTTGCCGCCGATCCAGTGGCTGATGGTCTTCATGAGAGCGGACGACCTTTCACGTGCGGTGCGTTGATACGGGAGCGGGGGCTCGAGTGCCGGGCCCGGAATGTCGACGGTGCGGTGCGCAAGTGCAGAGGCGCAGGGGTTCAGAGGTGGCGGCGGCGGCCGGTGACCTGGGCGTCGTACCGTTCGCGCGCCCGGACGGCGGCCTCGCGGGAGGCGACCTCCGCCACCGGCACGTCCCACCAGGCCTCGGCCGGGGGAGCGGTGGGCGCCGGGTCCGTCTCGACGTACACACAGGTCGGACGCTCGGCGCCGCGGGCCTCGGCCAGGGCGTGGCGCAGCTCCCGCACGGTCTTGGCACGCAGCACGTCCATGCCCAGGCTGGCCGCGTTCGCCGCGAGGTCCACGGGCAGCGGGGCGCCGGTGAAGGTGCCGTCCTTCGCCCGGTAGCGGTAGGCGGTGCCGTAGCGCTCGCCGCCGGTCTCCTCGGACAGGCCGCCGATGGAGGCGTACCCGTGGTTCTGGATCAGCACCATCTTCACCGGCAGCCGCTCCTGGACGGCGGTGACGATCTCCGTCGGCATCATCAGATAGGTGCCGTCGCCGACCAGCGCCCACACCGGCGTGCCGGGCGCGGCCTGCTGGACACCGATCGCGGCCGGGATCTCGTAGCCCATGCAGGAGTAGCCGTACTCCAGGTGGTACTGGCGCGGGCTGCGCGCCCGCCACAGCTTGTGCAGGTCGCCGGGGAGCGAACCGGCCGCGTTGATCACCACGTCCGCGTCGCCCACGACCGCGTCGAGCGCGCCGAGCACCTGGGTCTGCGTCGGTACGGCGTTCTCGTCGTCGGCGCGGTAGGCGGCCTCGACGACCTGCCCCCAGCGCTCCTTCCCGGCTGCGTACTCGCCCTCGTAGGCGGCGTCCACGCGGTGCCCTGCCAGCGACCCGGCCAGTGCTTCCAGACCGGTCCGCGCGTCGCAGACCAGGGTGCGCGCTCCCAGCTTGTGGGCGTCGAAGCCGGTGATGTTGAGGTTGAGGAAGCGCACGTCCGGATCGGCGAAGAGGGTGCCGGAGGCGGTGGTGAAGTCGGAGTAGCGGGTGCCGACACCGATCACCAGGTCGGCGGTGCGGGCCAGTTGGTCGCTCACCGCCGTGCCGGTGTGGCCGATGCCGCCCAGGTCGGCCGGGTGGTCGTGGCGCAGGGAGCCCTTGCCGGCCTGGGTGGAGGAGACCGGAATGCCGGTGGCGTCCACGAAATCCCGGAGCGCTTCCTCGGCCTCGCTGTGATGGACACCGCCGCCCGCGACGATCAGGGGACGGCGGGCGGCCCGTACGGCCTTGGCCGCCGCCTCCAGCTCGACCGGGTCCGGCGCCGGACGGCGTACCCGCCAGACGCGGTCGGCGAAGAACTCCTCCGGCCAGTCGAACGCCTCGGCCTGCACGTCCTGCGGCAGGCAGAGGGTGACGGCACCGGTCTCGGCCGGGTCGGCGAGCACCCGTACGGCGTTGAGCGCGGACGAGATCAGCGCCTCGGGGCGGGTGATCCGGTCGAAGTAGCGGGAGACGGGGCGCAGCGTGTCGTTGACGGACACGTCCGCCTCGACCGGGTGCTCCAGCTGCTGGAGCAGCGGGTCGGCCGCGTGCGAGGCGAAGTAGTCGCCGGGGAGCAGCAGCACCGGCAGCCGGTTGACGGTGGCGAGCGCGGCGCCGGTGACCAGGTTGGTGGCGCCGGGGCCGATCGAGGTCGTCACGGCCTGCGCCGACAGCCGGTTGAGCTGGCGGGCGTGGGCGGCGGCCGCGTGCACCATGGACTGCTCGTTGCGGCCCTGGTGGTAGGGCATGACACCGGCGTACTCGACGAGCGCCTGGCCGACGCCCGCCACGTTGCCATGGCCGAAAATGCCCCACGTGCCCGCGATCAGCCGGTGCCGTACGCCGTCCCGTTCCGTGTACTGGGCGGCCAGGAACCGCACCAGGGCCTGGGCGGTCGTCAGTCGGCGGGTGGCGGCGCTCATACGGACCTCTCCGGGGCGGTGTAGAGGGGCAGGCGGGGGTCGAGGGGCTGGTCGGGCCAGGTGGAGCGGAGCCAGGCGTGGTCGGGATGGTCGCAGATCAGCCAGGCGCGTTCGTCCTCGGGGCCCGCCATGACGTTGAGGTAGTACATGTGGTGGCCGGGCACGGCCATGGACGGCCCGTGCCAGCCGTCCGGGATGAGCACCACGTCGCCGTCGCGCACCTCGGCCAGGACGTCCGTGTCCCGGCCCGGACCGGACGGGGAGACCCGCTGGTAGCCGAGGCCGGGGACGCCGTCGTGGTCCGCGAACTCGAAGTAGTAGATCTCCTCCAGCACGGACTCCTCGCCCGGCCGGTGCTCATCGTGCTTGTGCGGCGGGAACGACGACCAGTTGCCGCCGGGGGTGATCACCTCGACCGCGATCAGCTTGTCGCACTCGAAGGTGCCGGCCGCCCCGAAGTTGTTGACCTGGCGGGAGCAGGCGCCGGTGCCGCGCAGTTCCACGGGGACGTCGAAGGCGGGTCCGTAGCGGGCGGGCAGCCGCCGGGTGCAGCGGGCGCCGGTGAGCGCGAACCGTCCGCCGCCGACCGACGTGACGGTGGCGCGGGCGTCGCGCGGCACATAGGCGAAGTCGGTGACGCCGTCGAACACGCCGGCGCGGCCGGCGAGTTCGAAGGAGTCGTGGCCGAAGTCGTCGGCGGAGGCGACCGTGCAGCCGCCGCTGAGCGGCAGGACGATCCACTCGCTCCCGCCGGTGTCGAAGGTGTGCGTGCCGCCCGGCTCCAGCTCCAGCACACGCAGGCTGGAATGGCCCCAGCCGGCCGACTCGGGGGTCACGTCGACACGGTACGGGCCCGCCGGGGCACGGTCCGCGGGAAGGTGGTGGGTCATGGCAGCCTTTCCGGTCACAACCGGCTCACGGTTCACAACAGGTTCAGCAGACTCATGGTTCACGGCTGACGCACCGTTCACAGCAGGCTCACGGCCGTGTCCACGGCTTCCTCCACACTGCCCCCGGCCGGGTAGAGCAGCGAGCGGCCGACCACCATGCCCTGTACGGAGGGCAGCTTCAGCGCCTTGCCCCACCGCTCGTACGCCGCCTCCTGGTCGCCGACCTCGCCGCCGAGCAGGACCACGGGCAGCGTGGAGCTGCGCAGGACCTCCGCCATGTCGTCGGCGTTCTCGGTGACGGGCAGTTTCAGCCAGGTGTAGGCGGAGGTGCCGCCGAGCCCGGAGGCTATGGCGATGGAGCGGGTGACGGCCTCGGCGGACAGGTCGTTGCGGACCCTGCCGTCGACCCGGCGCGAGATGAACGGCTCCACGAACACGGGGAGCCGGCGCTCGGCCATGGCGTCGACGGCGCGGGCGGTGGACTCCAGGGTGGTCAGGGACCCCGGGTCGTCGTAGTCGATGCGGACCAGCAGCTTGCCCGCGTCGAAGCCGAACCGCTCGATGTCCTCGGGGCGGTGGCCGGTGAAGCGGTCGTCCATCTCGAAGGCCGCACCGGCCAGACCTCCGCGGTTCATCGACCCCATCACGACCTTGTTCTCGAGCGCGCCGAGCAGCAGCAGGTCCTCGAGGATGTCGGCGGTGGCCAGCACCCCGTCGACGCCGGGCCGGGACAGCACGACGCACAGCCGTTCCAGCAGATCGGCGCGGTCGGCCATGGCCAGGGGCCGGTCGCCGATCCCGAGCGCGCCCCGCGCGGGATGGTCGGCGGCCACGATCATCAGCCGTCCGCTGTCGCCGATCAGCGGACGGCGGGCCCGGCGGGCCGCCGCCTCGGCGACGGCCTCCGGATGCCGGGCCCGGACCGTGGTGAGGTCACAGATGCTGAGGTTCAAGAAAGGACTCCGTTCAGGACTGGCTCGGCGGGTTCGCGTCGCCCGGCGGCACGGCCCGCGCGAGGAGGTCCGCGACTTCCGGCCCGGTGGGCATGGCGGACGAACAGGCCAGGCGCGAGGCGACGAGGGCGCCGGCGGCGTTGGCGTGGCGCATGGTGCGCTCCAGGTCCCAGCCCGAGAGCAGACCGTGGCAGAGCGAACCGCCGAAGGCGTCGCCCGCGCCGAGGCCGTTGACCACGTCCACCGGGACCGGCGGCACCTCTGCGCGGGTGCCGTCGCGGTGCACGGCGAGCACGCCCCGGGGACCCTGTTTGACCACGGCGAGTTCCACCCCGGCCGCCAGCAACGCCTCGGCGCACGCCTCGGGCTCGCGCACTCCGGTGGCGACCTCGCACTCGTCGAGGTTGCCGACGGCGACCGTGGCGTGCCGCAGGGCCCGGCGGTAATAGGGGCGGGCCTCGTCGGGATCGCGCCAGAACATCGGGCGCCAGTCCAGGTCGAACACGGTGGTGCCCGCCTTGGCGCGGGCCTCGAGCGCCTCGAGCGTCGTCGAGCGGCTCGGCTCCTCGCTCAGACCGGTGCCGGTGATCCAGAAGATCCCGGCCCCGCGGACGGCGTCGAGGTCCAGCTCGGCGGTGTGGATCTCCAGGTCGGGGGCCTTGGGCCGGCGGTAGAAGTACAGGGGGAAGTCGTCCGGCGGGAAGATCTCGCAGAAGGTGACCGGCGTCGGGTACGCGGCGACCGGGGTGACCCACCGGTCGTCGACGCCGAAGTCCTTCAGTGCCTCATGCAGATAGACGCCGAAGGGATCGTCTCCCGTGCGGGTGATCACGGCCGTGGAGCGGCCGAGCCGGGCGGCGGCCACCGCCACGTTCGCGGCCGAACCACCGAGGAACTTTCCGAACGTTTCGACCTTTGTCAGTGGAACGCCGGTCTCCAGTGGGTAAAGGTCGACCCCGATGCGGCCCATGGTGATCAGGTCGAAATACTGTGGTGCGTCTGAGTCGGTCATCGAGCGAAGCTCCTCGAACTGCTGGGGATGCGGGTCCCGGGGTGCCCTGCCACGGTGGGGCGTGGAAGCCGGGGGACCTGCCGCCTCTCAGGTGTAGGTCTCGGAGGGCGGCGATGTCAATAGTTTGTACTTACATTCGGACTAGCAAGTGAAATGATGTCTTAACAAAGTATTGACAGAGTGCGCGTCAAGGGATTTGATCCGGTCCCAGCACGACACCTGTTTCGCACGACGACACAGACCCGGACGTCCGAGGCTCCGGGGAGGATTCTCGGACCCCCGCCCTTTTCCGCGTAGCACAGTGAGGTGCAGGCAAGATGGACCGCTCTTCCCACCACCGCCCCCGCAGAATCGTGCCCTTCGTCGCGGTGGCCGCGGCGGCCGCCCTGACCCTCGCCGGCTGCTCCAGCGGCTCCGGTGGCAAGAAGGCCGAGGAAGGCGGCGGCGACGGCGCGTCGGCCGGCAAGGCGAACACGCCCGAGATGACCGTCGCCCTCGTGACCCACCAGGCGCCCGGCGACACCTTCTGGGACATCGTCCGCAAGGGCGCCGAGGCCGCCGCCGCGAAGGACAACGTCGATCTCATCTACTCCGCCGACCCGAACGCGGGCAACCAGGCCAACCTGGTGCAGAACGCGATCGACCAGAAGGTCGACGGCATCGCCGTCACCCTCGCCAAGCCGGACGCCCTCAAGAGCGTCCTCGCCAAGGCGGAGAAGGCCGGCATACCCGTCGTCGGCCTCAACTCCGGCCTGAGCGACTGGAAGGACCTCGGCCTGCTGGAGTTCTTCGGCCAGGACGAGTCCGTGGCCGGCGAGGCCTTCGGCAAGAAGCTCAACGAGGTCGGCGCCAAGAACACCGTCTGTGTCGTCCACGAGCAGGGCAACGTCGGCCTGACCCAGCGCTGCGACGGGCTGAAGGAGACCTTCGAGGGCGAGACCCAGATCCTCAACGTCAACGGCACCGACATGCCGTCGGTGAAGTCGACGATCACCGCCAAGCTCAAGCAGGACCCCTCCATCGACTACGTCGCCACACTCGGCGCCCCCTTCGCGCAGACCGCGGTGCAGTCGGTCGGCGACGCCGGCAGCGAGGCGAAGGTCACCACCTTCGACCTCAACAAGGACCTGACCAAGGCGATCCAGGCCGGCGACATCGAGTTCGCCGTGGACCAGCAGCCCTACCTCCAGGGCTACCTGGCCATCGACGGCCTGTGGCTCTACGAGAACAACGGCAACTACAGCGGCGGAGGTGAGCAGCCGGTGCTGACCGGCCCCGCGTTCGTCGACGAGTCGAACGTCGACGCGGTCTCCGAGTACGCCGCGAAGGGCACTCGGTGATGAGTATGACCCGACAGGCTGAGCCGGCGGTGACCCCACCGCCGGCCCCCGGCCCGAAGGAGACCGACGGCCGCACCGCGCGGCGCCCGCTGGCACTGCGGCTGCTGGCCCGGCCCGAGATCGGCGTCTTCCTCGGTGCCCTGGCCGTCCTGATCTTCTTCCTGATCACCGCCCCGCCCATGCGGGACGGCAGCTCGATGGCGAACATCCTGTACCAGTCGTCGACCATCGGGATCATGGCCCTGCCGGTGGCGCTGCTGATGATCGGCGGCGAGTTCGACCTGTCGGCCGGTGTCGCGGTGGTCACCTCGGCGCTCACCGCGAGCATGCTCGCCTACCAGCTCTCCATGAACGTCTGGGTGGGCGTGATCGTCGCCCTCGCGGTGTCCCTCGCCGTCGGCCTGTTCAACGGCTGGTTCCTGGTCAGGACGGGGCTGCCCAGTTTCCTCGTCACCCTCGGCACCTTCCTGATCCTCCAGGGCGTCAACCTGGCCGTGACCAAGCTGGTCACCGGGAACGTCGCGACCGACGACATCAGCGACATGGACGGCTTCGAGCAGGCCAAGGCCGTCTTCGCCTCGAGCTTCGAGGTCGGCGGCATCCAGGTGAAGATCACCGTCGTGTGGTGGCTGGTCTTCGCGGTCCTGGCCTCCTGGGTACTGCTCCGCACCAAGTACGGCAACTGGATCTTCGCGGTCGGCGGCAACAAGGAGAGCGCCCGCGCCGTCGGTGTGCCGGTGACGTTCACCAAGATCTCCCTGTTCATGCTGGTCGGCTTCGGCGCCTGGTTCGTCGGCATGCACCAGCTGTTCTCCTTCAACACCGTGCAGTCCGGCGAGGGCGTGGGCCAGGAGCTCATCTACATCGCCGCCGCGGTGATCGGCGGCTGCCTGCTGACCGGCGGCTACGGTTCCGCGATCGGCCCGGTCTTCGGCGCCTTCATGTTCGGCATGGTGCAGCAGGGCATCGTCTACGCCGGCTGGAACCCGGACTGGTTCAAGGCCTTCCTCGGCGTGATGCTCCTCGGCGCCGTCCTCATCAATCTGTGGGTCCAGCGCACGGCGACCCGGAGGTGACCGCAATGACCGACGACACGACCGGCACCCACGGTGCCGTCCTGCAGGAGACCGCCCCCGACGGGAAGCACCCCCTGGTCGAACTCCGCGGGGCCGGCAAGTCCTACGGCAACATCCGCGCCCTGCACGGCGTCGACCTGGCCGTCCACCCCGGCCGCGTGACCTGCGTGCTCGGCGACAACGGCGCCGGCAAGTCCACCCTCATCAAGATCGTCTCCGGGCTGCACCAGCACACCGAGGGCGAGTTCCTCGTCGACGGCACCCCGGTACGGTTCTCCACCCCGCGCGAAGCCCTCGACAAGGGCATCGCCACCGTCTACCAGGACCTCGCCGTCGTCCCGCTGATGCCGGTGTGGCGCAACTTCTTCCTCGGCTCGGAGATGACCAAGGGCCCCTGGCCGGTCCGCCGCCTCGACATCGAGCGGATGAAGAGGACCGCGGACGAGGAACTGCGCAACATGGGCATCGTCCTGGACGACCTGGAACAGCCCATCGGCACCCTCTCCGGCGGCCAGCGCCAGTGCGTGGCCATCGCCCGCGCCGTCTACTTCGGCGCCCGCGTCCTCATCCTGGACGAGCCCACCGCCGCGCTCGGCGTCAAGCAGTCCGGTGTGGTGCTGAAGTACATCGCCGCCGCCCGCGACCGCGGCCTCGGCGTCATCTTCATCACCCACAACCCGCACCACGCCTACATGGTCGGCGACCACTTCAGCGTCCTGCGCCTGGGAACCGGCGAGCTCTCCGCGGCCCGCAGCGAGGTCTCCCTGGAGGAACTCACCAACCACATGGCCGGCGGTACCGAACTCGCCGCACTCAAGCACGAGTTGGCCCAGGTCCGCGGCGTCGACGTCGAGGAGCTCCCCGAGGAGGGAGACCTCCAGGCCCCCGCAGTGGCATCCCCGGAAGGAAAGTCCTGACATGGCAGTCGCGCTCGACCGCATCAGGGTGGGCTCCGCCCCCGACTCCTGGGGTGTCTGGTTCCCCGACGACCCGCAGCAGGTGCCCTGGCAGCGTTTCCTCGACGAGGTCGCCGAGGCCGGCTACTCCTGGATCGAACTCGGCCCCTACGGCTACCTCCCGACCGACCCGGCCCGCCTGGCCGACGAGGTGGAGAAGCGGGACCTCAAGGTCTCCGCCGGCACCATCTTCTGCGGACTGCACCGCGGCCCTTCCGAGTGGGAGTCCACCTGGGAGCAGGTCAGCCGGGTCGCCTCGCTCACCCGGGCCATGGACGCCAAGCACCTGGTCGTCATCCCGTCCTTCTGGCGCGACGACAAGACCGCCGAGATCCTGGAGCCCCCGGAGCTGACCACCGAGCAGTGGGGCCACCTCGCCAAGGGCATGGAACGCCTGGGCCGGGAGGTGCGGGACACCTACGGCCTCGACATCGTCGTCCACCCGCACGCCGACACCCACATCGACACCGAGGAGCACGTCGAGCGCTTCCTCGACTCCACCGACTCCTCCCTGGTCGACCTGTGCCTGGACACCGGGCACTACGCCTACTGCGGCGGCGACAGCGTCAAGCTCATCGAGACCTACGGCGAACGCATCGGCTACCTGCACCTCAAGCAGGTCGACCCGGACATCCTCGCCGACGTGGTCGCGAACGAGATCCCGTTCGGCCCCGCCGTGCAGCGCGGCGTGATGTGCGAACCGCCCGCCGGAGTACCGGAGCTGGGCGCGGTCCTGACCGCAGCCCAGAAACTGGACGTGGACCTGTTCGCGATCGTCGAGCAGGACATGTACCCCTGCGAGCCGGACAAGCCGCTGCCGATCGCGGTCCGCACCCGCAGGTTCCTCCGCTCCTGCGGCGCCTGAGAACCGTCGCCGGACGACCCGGAAGGGAGGCGGGAGCCGTGCACGGCAACCAGCCCCTGGGAATCGCCGTCATCGGCACGGGCCGCATGGGCGCGGACCACGTGCGCCGGATCGACCGGGTGATCAGCGGCGCGCGGGTCGCCGCCGTCGCCGACACCGACGCCGAACGGGCCAAGGCGGTGGCCGCCGGCATCGACGGCTGCACCGCGCACACCGACCCGGCCGCCGCGATGGCGGCGGCCGGCGTCGACGCGGTGCTCATCGCCTCCCCGGGACCGGCCCACGAGACCGCCCTGCTCGCCGCGTTCGAGCTGGACCTGCCCGTCCTGTGCGAGAAGCCGCTCACCCCCGACGCGGCCTCCGCACTGCGCGTCGTCGAAGCCGAACAGGCACTCGGCCACCGCCGGATCCAGGTCGGCTTCATGCGCCGCTACGACGCCGAGTACGTCCGCCTCAAGTCGCTGCTGGAGACGGGGCAGCTGGGCCGCCCCCTGATGCTGCACAACCGGCACCGCAATGTGGCCAGTTCGCCGTTCTTCACCAGCTCCATGCTGATCACCGATTCCGTCTCCCACGAAGTCGACGTCACCCGCTGGCTGCTGGGTCACGAGATCACGGCGGTCACGGTGCTCGCCCCGGCCTCCTCCGCCGGGGCGCCCGACGGGCTGCGCGACCCGCAGTTCGTCGTCCTGGAGACCGACGGCGGCGCGCTGAGCGACGTCGAGATCTTCGTCAACTGCGGCTTCGGCTACCAGGTCCAGGCCGAGGTGGTCTGCGAACGCGGCACCGCCCGCGTCGGCGACGGCCACCACCTGGTCACCAGCACGGCCGGCCGCTGGGGCGGCACCATCACCCAGGACTGGACCGAACGCTTCGCCCAGGCCTACGACGACGAGCTCCGGGCCTGGGTCGCCACCACCCGCCGGGGCGAGGTCGGCGGCCCCAGCGCCTGGGACGGCTACGCGGCGGCCGCCGTCTGCGAGGCCGGCGTCCGGGCCCTGGAGGAGGGCGGCCGGGTGGCGGTCGAACAGGTGGAGAAACCGGCGCTGTACCGGTGAGGCGGCGTGACGCGTGGGTGGGGGCCCTCTCCTGAAGGGCGGCCCCCACCCACGTTGTTCATCCCACCGGCGTCCAGGAGCGCGTACCGCCGCTCACGCCTGACGCACCTCCTCGACGGTGACGGGGCGGTGCTCGTGCAGGGACAGGGTGCAGGCGTCGGCGATCCAGCCCGCCTCCAGGGCGTCCGCCACCGTGCACGGGGACGGCCGGGAGCCGGCCACGACCTCGGTGAACGCGGTGAGTTCGGCGCGGTAGGCGGCGGTGAAGCGGTCCATGAAGAAGTCGTGCGGGATGCCCGCGGGGAAGGTCACCCCGGGCTCCACCGACCGCAGCGGCAGCTTGTCCTCCAGGCCGACCGCGATGGAGTCCGCGAAGCCGTGGATCTCCATGCGGACGTCGTACCCCCGGGCGTTGTGGCGACTGTTGGAGACCACGGCGATGGTGCCGTCGTCCAGGGTGAGGATCGCGCCGGTGGTGTCGGCGTCGCCCGCATCCCTGATGTAGTCGGCGCCCCGGTTGCCGCCGACCGCGTACACCTCGGTCACCTCGCGGCCGGTGACCCAGCGGATGATGTCGAAGTCGTGCACGGAACAGTCGCGGAAGATGCCGCCGGACGCGGCGATGTACGCGGCCGGCGGCGGTGCCGGGTCCAGCGTGGTCGAGCGCACGGTGTGGAGCCCGCCCAGTTCCCCGCCCCGCACGGTCGCCCGCGCGGCGACGAAGCCCGCGTCGAAGCGGCGGTTGTAACCGATCTGGATCGGCACGTCCCGGCCCTCGACCGCCTTCAGCACCCGCACACCCTCGGCCATCGTGCGGGCCACCGGCTTCTCGCAGAACACGGGGACGCCCGCCTCGACACAGGCGAGGATCAGCCCGGGGTGGGCATCGGTCGCCGCGGCGATCACCACGCCGTCCACGCCGGCGGCGAGCACGGCCTCGGGGGAGTCCGCGACCTCGGCGTCGAAGCGCTCGGCGGCGGCCTTCGCGGCGTCCGCGAACGGGTCGGAGACGACGAGCGACTCGACGGAGTCGAGTCCGAAGAGGGTCTCGGCGTGGAAGGCGCCGATACGGCCGAGACCGAGGATTCCGATGCGCATGGGGGTGGTGCTCCTTGGGTGCGGGGTGCGGTCTTGCGTGGGGGAGAGAGTGGGGCGTGGCGGGCGCGGTCCTGTCAGTCGAGGCCGCCGAGGACGTTCTGGTCCCAGTCGATCACGGAGCCGGTCACCACGCCGGAGCGGTCGGACAGCAGCAGGACCACGAAGTCGGCGATCTCGTCCGGCCGGCCCAGCCTGCCCATCGGCAGCCGGGCGGCGGCCCGCTCCTTCCAGTCGTCGCCCGCGCCGTGGAAGGTGCGCTGGGTGGCGTCCTCGCCCTCGGTGGCGGTCCAGCCGATGTTCAGCCCGTTGATCCGGATCCGGTCCCAGCGGTGGGCGTGTGCCGCGTTGCGGGTCAGGCCGATGAGCCCGGCCTTCGCGGCGACGTAGGGGGCCAGGAAGGGCTGCCCGCCGTGCGCCGACGAGGTGATGACGTTGACGATCGTGCCGGGTTCCTCGCGCCGCACCATGTCCGCCACGGCGGCCTGCATGGCGAAGAACGGCGCCTTGAGGTTGATCGCGATGTGCTGGTCGAACAGTTCCGGGGTGGTGTCCAGCAGCGTTCCGCGCGAGGTCAGCCCCGCCGAGTTGACCAGGCAGTCGACCCGGCCGTACGCCCGCACCACCTCGGCGACGGAGCCCTTGGCCTGTTCGGCGTCGGCCAGGTCGGCGCGGACGAACACCGCCTTGCCGCCCGCGGCGGCCAGCTCCGCCACCAGGGCCTCACCGGGCGCGGGGCGGCGTCCGGTGAAGGCCACGACCGCCCCCTCGCGGACCGCGGCCCGCACGACGGCGGCGCCGACGCCCTGGCTGCCGCCGTTGACGAGGACGATCCTGTCATCCAGAAGTCCCATGCCGTTCGGGGGTCCTTTCCGTTCTCGAGCCGGTCGTGCGGGGTGGGGCGGCGTGGTGTCAGCTCTCGCGCCGCTTGGTGCCGGCCCGCAGTGCCTCCCGCAGGGTGCGCACGGTCCAGTTCTCGCGCAGTGCCCGTCGTACGAGGTCCGCCTGCGAGGGCGGAGCCAGGCCGTCGACCGGCGGGTCGTTGTCGAGGTTGGTGGGGAAGGGGTAGCCCTCGGCGCTCGCCGCGATCACGTTCTCCTGCCACTGCTCGCCGGTGCCCTCGGCCCGCGCCCTGAGCAGCACCGGGTAGACGGCTGCCGTCACGGTCTCGCGGTCCACCGTCTCCATGGCCCGCCCGAACGCGGAGGACACCTGGAGCAGGTTGGCCATGCGCCGGATGTCCGCCGAGTGGTTGGCGCCGGCGGCGTGGAACAGGGCCGGGTTGAAGAAGACCGCGTCGCCCTTGGCGAGCGGCAGTTGCACGTGGTGCTCCTCGAAGTACGCCCGGAACCCGGGGAGCCGCCAGGCGAGGTAGCCGGGCCCGTACTTCTGCGAGTGCGGCAGGTACAGCGTGGGACCGGACTCGACGGGCATGTCGCAGTGCGCGACCGCGCCCTGCAGGGTGAGCACGGGGGAGAGATGGTGCACGTGCGTCGGGTAGGCGGCGGCGGCCTCGCCCGAGAGGAAACCGAGGTGGTAGTCGCGGTGCGCGGTCTGGGCCGCGCCGCCCGGGTTGACCACGTTCACCTGGGAGGTGACCTGGTAGCCGGGGCCGAGCCAGGCCGCGGACACCAGCGCGATCACGTCGTTGGCGTAGTAGTCGGCGAAGGCCCGCGGGTCGTGGAGGGCGGCCTTCTCCAGGGCGTTCCACACCCGGTCGTTGGCGCCCGGCCTGGCGAAGTGGTCGCCGGCGGTGGCACCCGTGGCGCGCTGCTCGGCGATCAGGGCGTCGAACACGGCGGTGGCCCGGTCCACGACCGCCGGGTCGGGGAAGGCGCCCCGGACGACCACGATGCCGGGGCCGTCGGCGAGGGCGTGCACCAGCTCGGCCTGGACCTCGCGCCGGTCGGCGAGGGCGAGCCGGCCGGCGTCGTAGAGCAGCACGTTCCGCTCCACGGCGGCGGCGTGCGGGTAGGCGGAACGGTCCGTGGTCCGCTCGACCAGGGCACGGAAGGCGTCCAGGTCGCAGTCCTGCTCGGACAGCCAGGGCCGCTGCCGCGCGGACGGCTGGACCGGGGTGGAAGCGGTGGGGAAGGACATGGTCGTCCTTTCGGGTCACGGGGGACTCGGCTCTGTCATTCTTGTCAGTACAAAGCCTTCGAACAACCAGCAGCCAGCCATCAAAAACCCCTCAGGAGCTCCAGGAGCCGGTCACATGGGCCACCCCTTCCCCATCAGGGAAATCGCACGTCAGGCAGGGTTGAGCGAGGCCACGGTCGACCGGGTGCTCAACGGCCGGGGCGGAGTGCGGGACAGCACCGCGCAGGAGGTGCACCGGGCGATCGCCGACCTGGACCGGCAGCGCACCCAGGTCCGGCTGGTCGGCCGCACGTTCATGGTGGACATCGTGATGCAGTCGCCGGAGCGGTTCTCCACCGCCGTGCGGGCGGCCCTGGAGGCCGAACTCCCCTCCCTGCGCCCGGCCGTGGTCCGCTCCCGCTTCCACTTCCGCGAGACGGGGTCGGTGGGGGAGCTGGTCGCCGCCCTCGACCGGATCGGGCGGCGCGGCTCGCAGGGGGTGGTCCTCAAGGCCCCGGACGTCCCCGAGGTCACCGCCGCCGTCGGCCGGCTCGCGGCGACGGGCATCCCGGTGGTGACGCTGGTGACCGACCTGCCCGCGAGCGCTCGTGTCGGCTACGTCGGCAGCGACAACCGGGCGGCCGGCGCGACCGCCGCGTATCTCATGGGGCAGTGGCTCGGCGACGGCCCCGGCAATGTGCTCACCAGCCTCTCCAGCGGTTTCTTCCGCAACGAGGAGGAGCGCGAGATGGGTTTCCGCAGTGCCATGCGCGCCCGGTACCCCGAGCGCGCCCTGGTGGAGATCGCCGAGGGACAGGGCCTGGACACCACCCAGTACGAGCTCGTGCGGGCGGCCCTGGGCCGCGACCCGGACATCCGCGCGGTCTACTCGATCGGCGGCGGCAACATCGCCACCCTGCGGGCCTTCGAGGACGCGGGGCGCGAGTGTGCCGTGTTCGTCGCGCACGACCTCGACCACGACAACACCCGGCTGCTGCGCGAGCACCGCCTCTCCGCCGTGCTCCACCACGATCTGCGCCACGACCTGCGCGAGGCCTGCCACATCGTGATGCGCGCCCACGGCGCCCTGCCGCCCGCCGGCCCCACCCTCCCCTCCGCGATCCAGGTGGTCACCCCCTACAACATGCCGCCCGGCACGGTGGCCGGGTGACGGCTCGCGGTGAAGGAGCCGCGGCCCGGGCGTGTATCCCCGTCCGGCGGGCCGGGGCTGCCTACGGTCGTGCGCATGAGGAAACCGACCCCGGAAGGCGGGCCCGAGCGGCTGGTGACCCTCGCCGACGGCGTGTTCGCCATCGCCATCACCCTGCTCGTCCTGGACCTCTCCGTGCAGCGGGGACTGAGCCCCGTGGAGTACCACGACGCTCTGCGCGAGCTGTTGCCCAACCTGGGCGCCTACGCGATCAGCCTGGTGGTGCTGGCCGGCTTCTGGCGCGAGCACCGCGCGATCTTCCGTACCGTCCGGCAGGTGGACGGACAGGTGATCTCGCTGACCGTGCTCGGCCTGGGCATCGCGGCACTGCTGCCGTTCCCGACCGCGCTGATCTCGGAGTACGGCGACGAGCGTGTCTCGGTGGTCATCTACTCGGCGGCGGTCGCCGCACTCGGCGGGGTCCATCTCACGCTGGCCGTCCTCCTCGCCGGACGCCCCTGGCTGCGCGGCGACGCGGCCCCGGTGCGGGAGGAGGAGCTCTCCATCGCCGACCTGGGCTCGACGGTGGCGGTGTTCCTCGTGACCATCCCGCTGGCCCTGGTCGTCGGGCCCGCCGCCATGTGGTGGTGGCTGGTGCTGGTGCCGCTCAAGGTCTGGCTGGGCCGCCGGGAGAGCGCGGCCCGCTGAAACGTCACGAGGAGGCATCCACCGTCACCCAGGCCCCGTTCCCGGCCGAGCGCACCATCGCGTCCAGTACGGCCGCGCTGCGCACGGCGTCGGTGAGCGTGGCACCGTACTCGGCGTCCTCGGCGACGGAGCGCAGGAAGCGGTGGGCCTCGATGACCTTCAGGTCGTCGTAGCCCATGGCGTTCGCCGCGCCCGGCTGGAAGGCGCCGAACTCGCCGTCGCCCGGACCGACGTGGACCGTGCTCACCGGCTGGTCCTGGTAGGCGGTGCCGCGGCTGACGCCGAGTTCGTTCATCCGGCGGAAGTCCCAGAACACGGCGCCCTGGGTGCCGTGCACCTCGAAGCCGTAGTTGTTCTGCTCGCCGACCGAGACCCGGCAGGCCTCCAGCACCCCGCGCGCGCCGGAGGCGAAGCGCAGCAGGCAGTTGACGTAGTCCTCGTTCTCCACCGGGCCGAGTTCGCCGCCACTGGCGCGGGCGTGGCCGGCCGTGGCACCGGCCGGGCGGGCCCGCTCGGGCAGGAAGATCGCCGTGTCGGCGGTCAGCGAGGCGATGTCGCCGAGCAGGAAGCAAGCCAGGTCGGCGCCGTGCGAGGCCAGGTCGCCGAGCACTCCGCTGCCACCGCGCTCCCGTTCGTAGCGCCAGGTCAGGGCGGACTCGGGGTGGGCGGCGTAGTCGCTGAACAGGCGGATGCGGACATGGGTGACGGTACCGATGTCGCCGGCGGCGATCAGGGCACGGGCCGCCTCGACGGCGGGCGCGTTGCGGTAGTTGAAGCCCACCGCGCTGCGGACGCCGGCCTTGGCGACGGCGTCCGACACCGCGCGGGCGTCCTCGGCGGTGAGACCGACCGGCTTCTCGATCCAGATGTGCTTGCCGGCCTCGGCCATCGCGACGCCGATCTCACGGTGCAGGAAGTTCGGGGCCGTGATGCTGACCGCCCGGACCCGCGGATCGGCGGCCACGTCGCGCCAGTCGCGGGTGGTGCGGGCGAACCCGAACTGCGCGGCGGCCTCCTCGGCCCGGCCCGGCACCTCCTCGGCGACAGTGATCAGCTCCGGACGCAGGGCGAGCTGCGGATAGTGGTGCGGCACGCGCGTGTACGCCTGGGTGTGCACCCGCCCCATCCAGCCGAATCCGATGACGGCGACACCGAGCGTATCCACCATGAGAGCCCTTCCTCGGACCGTTCCGTGACCGGACCGTTCCCTGTTCCGTCCATCATTGTCCAGACAAACCTTGAGTGTGCACAGGTGAGGGTGTCAAGGAGAGCGCCGGACGGGAGGCTTCTTGTCTGCAATGAAGCGAACGAAATTGTTGACCATTCTGTCTGGATAGGGTTAGGGTCACCAGGCACCCACTCAGGGGAGAGCGACGATGCCCGACCAAGTCCGCCCGAGCACCGGGGAGCAGGCCAAGCAGCACGCCGTCGCGCAGTTGCGACAGACGATCCTGCGCGGCGAGATGGCGCCGGCCCAGCGGTTGGTGGAGAACGAGCTCGCCGAACAGTTCGGGGTGACCCGGGCCAGCATCCGGGCGGCGCTCATCGACCTCGAGGCCCAGGGCCTGGTCGAGCGGATCCGCAACCGCGGCTCCCGGGTGCGGGTGGTCACCGTGGAGGAAGCGGTCGCCATCACCGAATGCCGGATGGTGCTCGAAGGGCTGTGCGCGGCCAAGACCGCCGCCACGGCCGACGACGCGCAACTGGCCCGACTCACCGAACTGGGCACGGCCATGACCAAGGCCGTGGCCGACGGCGAACCCCTCACCTACTCCCAGCTCAACCAGGAACTCCACACCCGCATCCAGGAGTTCTCCGGCCAGCGCACAGCCGTGGCCCTGCTGGACCGCCTCAACGGCCAACTGGTGCGCCACCGTTTCCAGTTGGCGCTCAGACCGGGACGCTCGCAGCACTCCCTGACCGAGCACCTGGCCATGATCGAAGCGATCAGGGACAGGGACCCGGAGGCGGCCGAGGCCGCCGTCCGCGCCCACCTCACCAGCGTGATCGAGGCGCTGCGCGGCTGACAGCCGGTCGGTCGTCCGGCGCTGCGAGGCGAGCGCCGCACGGCGTCTTCGGAGCATCCCCGCATGCGGTAGGGTTGACCTGCGTGATCACGCGGTTCACCCCGCGGACCGCATCGGGACGTGGCGCAGCTTGGTAGCGCACTTGACTGGGGGTCAAGGGGTCGCAGGTTCAAATCCTGTCGTCCCGACTCGTGAGAGTCACAGATCAGGGCCGGCTTCGGAGACATCCGAAACCGCCTTTGATCATTCCTGGGGGCCGGCTGGAGGCGGACGTTGCCCCGGACCAGCGCGATCGGGTCGCCGAGCCGCATGCGAGTTCAGTGGTGCGGCGCGTCCACCGCGGGGCTGCGCCGGTGCTCCCCCGGAAGGAAGGTCACCTGGGGGGCGCCCGTGCGCGGATGGACGGTCACCTCGCCCGCGACCGCGTACACGTCGGCCAGCAGTTGGGGCGTGAGGACCTCGGCGGGCGGGCCGAAGGCCACGACCTCGCCTTCGCACAGGACGTGGAGGCGGTCGCAGTAATACGCGGCCAGGTTCAGGTCGTGCAGAGCCAGCAGCACGGTCGCCGGCAGCCGGCGCAGCACGCCCAGGACATCCAACTGGTGGCGGATGTCCAGGTGGTTGGTCGGTTCGTCGAGTACGAGCAGGGTGGGCCGCTGGGCGAGGGCACGAGCGATGAGGACGCGTTGGCGTTCGCCGCCCGAGAGCCGGTCGAAGCGGCGGCCGGCCAGGTGGACGGCATCCACCGCGGCGAGTGCGTCGTCGATGACGGCGGCGTCCTCCGCCGTGTCGCCGGCCAGCAGCCGCTGGTGCGGGGTGCGGCCCATGGCGACGACCTCACGGACGGTGAGGTCGAAGTCCGTGGCCGAGTCCTGCACGACCGCCGCCACCGTGCGGGCCAGTTGCCGTACGGGCACCGACCGGACGTCGGTGCCGTCGACGCGGACCGTCCCCGCGACGGGGCGCAGCACGCGGTAGACGGCTCTGAGCAGGCTGGACTTGCCGCTGCCGTTGGGACCGACCACCCCGATCACCTGCCCCGCGGACGCGGTCAGTGACACGTCGCGCACCAGGTGGCGCGCACCGGCGGTGAGGGTGACGCCCTCCACGGACAGGTCGGTCGCGGCGCTCATGCCACTCCTCGGTCGGTGTTCCGCCGGGCGTCCCGGCGCATCAGCCACAGGAAGAACGGCCCGCCGCACAGCGCCGTGAGCACGCCGACCGGTATCTCCAGGGGCGCGGCGATCGTACGGGCGGCGATGTCGGCCCAGATCAGGAAGACCGCCCCGGCGAGCGCGGCCGTGGGAAGCACCCGGCGGTGCTCGCCGCCGACGAACAGGCGCACGATGTGCGGCAGCATCAGGCCGACGAAGCCGATCGGGCCGGCCGCCGCGACCAGGACGCCTGTGACCAGGGAGAGCAGGACGAACATCCGGGCCCGGAAGCGGGCCACGTCCAGCCCCATGGTCGTCGCCGCCTCCTCACCGGCCAGCAGCAGGTTCAGGTTCCGGGCCTGCACCAGGAGAACGCCGATCCCCAGCAGCACCGCCAGACCCGGCAGCCACAGAGTGCCCCAGTTGACGCCACCGAGGCCGCCGAGGGTCCAGGCGAGCACGGCCCGGGCCTCGTTGCCGCGGTCGGTGGTGAGCAGCAGCAGGTTGAGCACGGCGGTGAGCACCGCCGCGATCGCCACTCCGGACAGGATCAGACGCGTCGAGGTGATGCGTCCGCCGGTGCGGGCGGTGGAGTAGACGAGCAGCAGTGCGCCGAGGGCACCGGCGAACGCGGCGGCGGACAGGGAGAGGGGGCCGACGAAGCTGACGCCGAAGACGATGACCGCGACCGCGCCGAGGGACGCCCCGGAGGAGACCCCGAGCAGGTAGGGCTCGGCGAGCGGGTTGCGCACCAGCGCCTGCAGGGCGGTGCCCACCACCGCGAGGCCGGCGCCGGTCACGGCTCCGAGCAGGACACGCGGCGCCCGTACGTCCAGCACGATGGTCTCCCGTGCACCGGACCAGTCCGGCCCCGCCCAGTCGGCGCCCAGCGCGTGCGTCACGATGCCCCAGACCTGGCCGGGCGGTACCTGGACCGAGCCGATGGCCAGGCCCGCCGTCGCGGAGGCCACGAGCAGAACGGCCAGCACGAGCAGGATGCCGGCCATGGTCGTGCGGCCCTCTCTGCGCCCCTCCGCCGAAACCGGGCCGGCGGATGTCCCGGTGACGGTGCGCGTCACCGGAAGCTCTGGGGATGCAGCCCGCGGGCCAGGTTCTCGACCGCGTACGCCGACCGGATGCCGATCAGGGTCGCGGTCAGCGGCAGGACGACGAACCGCTTGTTCCTGACGGCGGGCACGTCGGCGAGAGCGGGTTGGGAGAGCAGGAACCTCTTCTTCTGTTCGACGCTGCCGGCGCCGGCGTAGTCGTAGATGGCGATCACCTCGGGCCTGCGCTCGACAACCTGTTCCCAGGAGACGTCACCGAAGACCTCGTCGAGGTCGGCGAAGACGTTCTCTCCGCCGGCCAGCCGGATCAGCTCGGTGCCCAGGCCCTTGCCGCCCGCGGTGAAGGCGCTCTTGTCGCCGCTGTCGTAGACGAAGACCGGTACCTCCGGCTCTCCTTCGACGGCGGACGCGGCCCTGCCGACCCTGCCCCGGAGGTCGGCGACCAGCTTGTCGGCACGGTCGGACACGTCGAAGATCCTGCCTATGGTGCGGACCTCGGCGTAGGTGTCCTCCATCGTCAGCTGCTTCTCGCCGCAGTACTCGCGGTTGAGGTACGTGTCGATGCCGGCATCGGCGAACGCCTCACGGGAACGGCCCTCGTTCTCGGCGAAGGCGCTGCCGTAACCGCCGTAGACGAAGTCGGGCCCGGTGTCGAGGATCTTCTCGAACGACGGTTCCCTCTCGGCGAGTTCCGGTATCGCCTCGAAGTCCTCCCTCAGTTCCGGCAGTACGGCCGAGTCGGGGAAGGCGGTGCCCACCATGCGGTCCTTCAGGCCGAGGGCGAGCATCAGCTCCGCGGGGTGCTGGTGGATGGTGACCACCCTGGACGGCGGTGCGCCGTACGTCGTCCGCACACCGCAGTTGCCGATGGTGAGGGGAAAGCCTTCGGGCGCGGTCGCGGTGGCCTTCGCGTCGCCGGTGCTGTCGTCGGGCGAGCCGCAGCCGGCGGTCAGCAGGGTCGCCGACAGCGCGGCCGCCGCGGCCGTCGTGCGAAGGGAGCGGCGCTTTCGTGCAGGGGTGAGTAAGGGAAACACGTGAAGCCTCCTGGAGTCCGCGCTCCTCGGGACGGGCCCGCGACAGGCCAGTGTCCTGACTCCCGGATCGACGTTCCCCCCGCCTTCCCGCGCGGCGCGCAGTGGCGTGTCGGAGGGGCGCTCCCCGGTCACAGTGGCGGGACCGTGCCGGATTCGCACCGGCTTCCTGTCTCCCGTCGCGGCGATGACCAGGTAATACTACGTTTCTTGGGGGGAGGGCGAAAGGGCGTACGGGACCGGCCGTACGCCCCCGCTGCCGTCAGCTCCCGCGGACCGCCCGCAGGACGAGCCGCTCGGCGTTCTCGTCGTAGGGACGGCCGTCGAAACCGCCGAAGACCTCCACACGGGCAAAGCCCGCCTCCTCGGCCATTCGGCGCAGTTCCACCGCGCTGTACACGAACCACACCAAGGTGGCCCGCGTGACCCGCTCCCCGCGGACCAGCACCCAGTCGCTGCGCAGCCGGGCCCAGTCGTCGAGCACGGTGTCGGTCTGCACCATCAGGTCGTCACCGCGCCGCACCACCTTGGGCGGGACGACCTTGCGGGCCAGCAGTTCCTTGCCCGCGAGGTCCAGGACCAGGGTGCCGCCCGGAACCAGACAGGTGTGCATGGTGCGCAGCACGCGTACGTTGTCGTCGGGATCCTCGAAGTACCCGAACGACGTGAACATGTTGAGGACGACGTCGAAACCCTCCGGCGCCTTGTACCGGCGCGCGTCGGCCTGTACGTAGGCGACCCGGGCACCGGCGTCGGCCGACCGCTTGCGAGCCCGGTCCAGCATGGCCGGGCTGAGGTCCACTCCGGTCACCTCATGGCCGCGGCGGGCGAGCGGCACGGTGAACACCCCCGGCCCGCAACACAGGTCCAGCACCCGCGACCCGGGCGGGAGGGACAGCAGGGGAGAGGTCTCCAGCAGTTCCTCGGCCTGTCGGTAGCGCTGCTCGGAGAAGAGGAAGTCGTGGAACTCGGTCCAGAAGTCATCGTCCTGGAACCCACCCGTCCGTGTCATGCCGCGTCAGCGCTCCTTCGTCGTTGCCGTGGGGGAAGGGCCGTTGTGCCGTACGGCGGCGCAGCGGCAGTAACACAAGGGGAAGCAGGAGACACTGAGCGGCGGCCAGGAGCCAGAACGAGCCGGTGTCCCCGGCCCGCTCGCCGAGGCCGTACAGTTGCCCGCCCAGCAGGCCGCTCGCGCAGGCGCCCAGGCCCGCGGCAAGCCGCTGCTGACCGAAGACCACGGCGTCGGAACGGGGGCTGCGGCGCAGCGCCTCCAGGTCGTTCTTCAGGAACAGCACGATGTCGCCCAGGGTGATCAGCGCACCGCCCGCAAGCAGTGCCGCACGGGTGCCGATCGCCAGGACGGCCAGCCCGGCCGCCAGCCCGGTGAAACCGACCGCCAGGGCGAGGGCGTACGGCATACGCCGGATCAGGCCGGAGGCGAAGGGCTGCACGACGACGACCAGCGTGAAGCAGAGCAGAAGCACCAGGCTGTAGAACTCGCTCGAGGCCCGCTCGACGGCGTACACCGCCAGGAAGTGCTGGAAGTGGAAGTAGAGGTAGAACGCCAGCGCGTTGGCGGCGAAAGGCAGGACGGCCACGCCGGCCAGGAGACCGCTGCGGCCGGTGTCCGGGGTGGAGGTTCCTTTCCCGCCCGCGTCGGGCAGCCGGGCGTGGCCCGCCGTGACCACGAGGAACAGGGCCGTGACGGCCGCGAACAGCCAGCCGGGCGAGGACAGTACGAACGGCCCGGCGACCAGAGGGCCTACAGCCATGCCCGCGTTGAGCGCCGCGTTGCCCGCCGACAGGAACGCCGGGCGACGCTCGTCGTCCACGCCGTGCACCAGATACGCCTTGTTGGCCGGCAGGTAGAGCGCGGCGCCACAGCACGTCAGGATCAGCGCGCCGACAGCCAGCGGCGGCCAGCGCAACGCCGTCAGCAGGCCGACGAAACCGGCCGTGCGGATCAGGAGCGCCCACAGCATCGTGCGGCGCAGCCCGATCCGGTCCGCCAGCGCCCCGCCCACGATGCCGCCGGAGAACTGCACGAGGGAGGCCACGGCGAGAACGGCGCCGATCGCGCCGAGATTCATACCGAGCCGTTCATGCAGGAACACCGACATGAACGGCAGGACCATGAAGCTGCCGAGCGGAATCAGGAAAGAGCTGAGCAGCAGGAAGCGCGGCGGGCCGTCGAGCGGGAACAGCCCGGCTCGCGGACCCGCCTCCCGCTCGGGGCGTTCAGCCACCGGAGACCTTCCGGCCGGCGCGGCCGGGGAACGGGTGGGTGAGCACACGCAGGGCGTTGGCTGCGGCCACCGCCCGGTGTGTGGCGAGCTCGGCCGTCTCGGCCTCGGCGTAGACGATGCCCGCGTACCCGCGGCTGTCGCCCAGGTGCTCGACGGGATCGCCGATCCTCTTGACCGGGTACCAGGCCGGCGCTCCCGGCATGCCCGCCAGGCGGTCGAGCCCGGCGACCCCGGTGAAGACGCCGGGTGCGGCCGGGTAGCCCAGGACGAAGGCCACGGCCGGACCACCGGGCGGCTCGGCGTCGATCAGACGGGGCCGGCGGCCGAGAGCGGTCTCGACCATCGCCTCGTACACGTTGGTGCCGAGCGCCCGGCACAGGCCCTCGCCGACCAGCGCGCCGCCGATCCGGGGATTGACCTCCACCACCTCCGGGCCGTCGGCGGTCAGCACGAACTCGACGTGTGCGAAGCGGTCGGTGTACCCGATGGCGGCCAGCACCTCACCGAGCCACTCCTCCAGAGAAGCCCGCAGATCCCCTGGGAAGACCACGGGAAAGGCGGTGATCTCCTCACGGAAGTGCGGCTCCGGTGACATGAGTCTGCTGGCGACACCGAGCAGGCGGGTGCGGCCCGCCCAGGTGAGGGTTTCGGCGCTGTACACCGGGCCACTGAAGTAGGGCTCGGCGAACAGCCGGCCCTTCAGGTGCCGCCCGGCCGCCTCGCCCAGGGCGGCGTCCAGTTCCCCCGGGTTCCGGGTCAGCCAGACGTTCTGGCTTCCGGTGCCCGCGGTGTCCTTGAGGACCGCGGGCAGTCCGACCTCCTTGAGCAGCAGTTCCCGTGTGTCGGCCGCGGAGCCGGTGGTCTCGACGGCTCGTCCGCGTGTGAGACCGGCTTCGTGCAACCGGTTGCGTACGGCGGCCTTGTCCCGGGCCAGCCGCAGGACGGCGGGGTCGAGGCCGGGCAGGCCGAAGCGGGCGGTGAGGTCGGCTCCGACCAGGGTCCAGGTGTCGGTGGAGCTGATCAGACCGCGCAGATCCCGGGTCCGGTGCAGCAGACCGGCCACCCGCTCCACGTCGAAGGTGTCGGTCTCGACGACGTCGAGGGAGCCGGCGGGCAGCCGGTCCAGCTCGTACGCGTAGAAGGAGGGGTCGCGGGTCAGCAGCAGCAGGCGCTCGCCGAGTGTGCCGGCCGCGCGTACCAGGTGTCCGAGACCGAAGGTCAGTGACTCCAGGCAGACCACGGTCATACGGCCCGCTCCTTCCAGCGTGCCGGGCAGGCGGTGCGCTGCCACGTCATCCTCGACCAGGGCATGGTCATCTCCTCCGGGGCGCGGACCTCCGCGGGTTTCAGCGCGGCGGGGTCCTGGGCCTCCCTGTGCCGGGCGAAGACGCGCTCGACGTAACGGTGTCCGGTGTCGGCGCCGACGACCAGGTGCAGCCGGTCGGGATGGCGGCGGGCCTCGTACATCGCGGCCAGGTAACCGGCGCCGGTGGACAGTCCGGCGAAGACCGCGTGCTCGCGCAGCAGGGCGACCGTGCCGGACATCGCGTGGGTGAAGTCCAGCCAGTGCACGGTGTCGTAGAGGTGGTGGCGGACGTTGTCGAAGACGATGGACGACCCGATGCCGGCGATGATCGCTTCGGGGTCGTGGTGGTCCTGGCTGCCGAAGGTGACGCTGCCGAAGGGCTGGACGCCCACCAGCCGCACAAAGGGGTCCATGACCCGCAGACGTTCCACGATACCGCCCGTCGATGCCCCCGACCCCACCCCGCCGACCACGGTCAGTGCGGTGCCCGGAAACGCTGCCGCGATCCGGTCGGCGACCTCGTGGTAGCCGAGGTAGTGGACGTCGTCGTGGTACTGGCGCATCCAGTGGCAGTCGGGACGCCCGGCGAGCATCTCGCGCACCCGGCGCACCCGGAGCTCCTGGTCGAGTCCGAGATTCCGCGAGGGCCGGACCTGTTCGACGGTGGCGCCGAGAACCTCCAGCTGGGCGAGTGTGGTGGCGTCGACGGTGGTGGACGCGATGATGTGACACCGCATGCCGTACCGGTGGCAGGCCAGCGCCAGTGCGTAGGCGTAGATGCCGCTGGAGCTGTCGATCAGGGTCTGTCCCGGTCGGACCGTGCCCCTCTCGAGCAGATGACGCACGGCGGTGAGCGCCGAGTAGATCTTCATGGACTCGAACCGGAGCAGGACCACTCCGTCGGTGAGTCGCACCAGGTCCGGAACCTTCAGGGCGTCGGCGATGTGGGGGTGGATCACCCGTAGCCTCCTTGGGCGAATGAGCACTGGTGGCCGAGCGAGTGGAAGAACGCGGACAGTTCGGACTTGACGTCGGGGTCCAGGCGCCGGGTGAAGAGGTAGCCGATCAGACAGCCGGTGTGCGCGACGAAGATCCCGTCGGCGCCGAACCGCTCGCGGCGGGCGAGGAGGCTGCCGAAAGCCGCCTTGGGCAGCACCTCCTGGGACAACGTGGCGCTGACGGTCGCGGCACGGGCGACGGCGGCCGAGTCGCCTGAGGCGAAGCCCTTGAGGAGATCGGTCAGACACCGCTCGTACTCCTCCCCGCGCCGCCGGTAGTGCTCGAGCAGCCGTCCGGTGACGGCATGGGTGTCCACGGTGCCGGGCTCGGTGACGAAGGCGGTGTGGAAGCCGACGTCCGTGCCCAGCCTCCTCACCACCCGGTGCCGGCCGCTGAGGTGCAGCGCGAACTCGTCGAGGAAGACGCTGTCGGTGCGTTCGATCGCCGCCAGGATCCCGAGCACCACGTCCATGTCACAGGACAGAGAGAAGATGTGGAAAAGGCAGCGCAGGGTGGCCACGATGTCCGCGGTCGAACTGGCCATTCCCACGCCCACCCGCAGATCGGAGTGCGCGCTCCACTCGCCCGGCGGCAGGGTGAGGCCGTAGTGCTCCAGGAAGAGCCGGGTCGCGGCCACCGCCTTCTCGCCGAGCGGTGGTGGCTGCGGCGGACCGGCCGCAGTCCCCGGGGTGAAGTACACCCAGGAATGGCGGTTCACGGGAAAGGACACCACCGCGATGTCCGGATCGGCGCCTGCCCGCAACGGCCCCTGGTACAGCTCGCCCAGGGTGCCGTGGCAGACACCGGACAGGGTGCCGCGCTCCGGCGGCCCCTGTCCCTTTCGGTCGCGTGCGGCCGGGGCCGGCACGACCCGTTCCGGCCCACTGGGCGAAGAGGCGGCCGTGAACCGGCACAGCCGATGAGCGCTCGCTGGGTCACGCACGCGTTCTCCTCCGTCCCGAGTCCTGTACACCGCAAGGGAAGGAGGCGCGGTCACACGCAAGCCCTACGACCGTCCGTACCGCCGACCCAGCCCACGAGGTCACCGTGCACAGCCCGCGCATGACGCACGGGCGCAGCGGCAGGTCTTCGGACTCGTGGGCGCGCCCGCCGGACATCCGCGGACACCTACCGGCCGTCGCTTCCCAGGCCCTGGCACGGGCCCAGTGTCGTTTGACGGCGTTCGTTCCCACTCACCGCTGCGGGACAGTCCCGGATTCCCACCGGGTTCCCTCTTGCGTCGCGCCACCGGACGTCCAGGCGGACGGGCGGCGCGAACCGGCTGCGTGGATCAGCGTAGAGGCGCCGGTGCCCCGGCGACAGTGGGGGATCGGCGGTTGTCCTGAATGAGAGTGGTGCGACAGCCGGGGCGGGGAAGCCCGGCGGCCGCGCGCGGGCTGTGCGGCGACGGCGGATCCGCAGTACCCACTGGACCCGGTGGGAAGTCGGGAACGGCGGCCGCAGCGGATCGGTGAGCTGCCGGCCCTCGTCATCGCTCCGGGCTCTGGCTGGATCGGGTATCGGTGACTTGTCGTCCCCTCAGCCAGACTGGTTGCCCCACGACACACGTGCACCATCCCTGCGGTGCCAGCGCCCGGGAGGCCCTTGATGCTGTCAGACGCGAGTCCGGACGAAGACGGGACAGCCTCCCGGCCGGGACGAGAACGCCCGCCCGCCGACCGTGTCGCCCTGCGGGGCGATCTGCGCTCGGCTCTGCCCGACGCCACCGCGGCGGTGGTGGTCACGGTGGCCGTGTTCGTGTTCCTGTACGCGCGCGTGGACTCGGGCGATTCCGACACGGTCGCGGTCATGCCGTTCATGGCCGATCCCGGTACCTACTGGATGTATCTGCTCAGCCAGGCGTTCGGGTGGTCGGGCCTGCTGTGGGCGTGGGGCACGGTGATGCTCGGACTGCTGCTGTCGGGGCCGCGTCCCGCCCGGCTGCCGGTCTCCCGACGGGTACTGGAACGCTGGCACCGCACCACGAGCCTGACCACGATGGCCCTGATGCTCGCGCACGCGCTGATGTTCGCGGCGGAACTCGTCCGCTACGAGGCGGATTCGGGCTGGGCCGAGCGGCTGTGGGCGGGCTTCGCGGACAGCTTCGTGCCGGGCTGGTACGACTCCGGGACCGGCAGGGTCGCCATCCCGCTCGGTCAGGGCGCCCTGTATCTGGCGATCCCCCTGGGCCTGTTGTTCTACGTCCGGCACCGCATCGGAGCGAACGCCTGGCGACGGCTGCACCGGTTCGTCATCGTCGTGTACGTGCTGAGCGTGTGGCACACGCTGCTGTACGGGACCAACGTCTGGTACGGGGAGTGGCCGCGCACCGTGCTCTGGCTGCTGCAACTGCCGGTCGCGGTGCTCCTGTTGCTCCGGTTGCTGCGGCCGGCCCGCAGGGCCGGGCGGCTGGGCGCGCCCGGGGGACGTACGGGTGTGACCTGGCCGGCCTGGGCGGCGCGGGCGGGTGGACGGCTCGCGGCCGGGGCGGTCGTCGTCGGGCTCCTCGCCGTCGTGGTGTCCGGCCGCGACGGAGGACGGGACCGTCCGGCCGAGCCGCCCGCGACGGCACCGCACGTCCAGGAGGCGGAATGACGTTCCCGTCCGCGTACGCCCTGTCCGCCCGGCCGGTCACCTCCGGGCGGGGGCAGAGGCCACCGTGGTGCGAGGGCCCGCGCAATGGAATGATGGCCGGCGACAGGGCGACGGCGGAACGAGGAAGCCGGTGTGAATCCGGCGCGGTCCCGCCACTGTGATCGGCGAGCGAGCCCCGCACACGACCACTGCCCGCACCAGGGTGGGAAGGCGCGGAGCGAGCATCGACCCGGGAGCCAGGAGACTCACACGGTCGCCTCCTCGACGCATCCCCGGGGCGGATCTCCCCGGAGAGAGGAACGATGCCGCATGCCCGCCGACGCGCGCCCGGCCGAAACGACGTCCGTCGACGTCGCGACCTCGGAGCCCGCCCCAGTGCCCTGCCGGGTGGTCGTGTGCAGGGACTGCTGCTGTGGCAGCCCGAAAGTGATCGGTGTCGACCACGCGGCGCAGACAGCGCGCCTGCGCGCGGAGGTACCTGTGCGGGTGTCCGCGTGCCTGGACGTGTGCGACCAGGCCAACGTCATCGTCGTCCAGCCCTCCGCGGCGGGCCGGGCTGCCGGCGCCCGGCCCGTCTGGCTCGGACTGGTCAACGACCCGGACGCCACCGAGGACATCGCCGCCTGGGCACGTGCCGGCGGACCCGGCGTAGTGCCCCGACCGGACATCCTCGACCTGTACGCCATCACGCCACCGCGGCGGCGTACGGCTTCCTGAGACCGCGCCCACCCACTCATCGATCCGCGTCGGTACATCCGCCGGAAAGGAGGCGCCCCGACATGACCGAACATGCTCGGGCGTCCGCCGGGGCCGTCGCTGCGGCGCTCCGGGACGTGGCGGCCCTCGGAGGTTTCTTCGTCATGCACGTCGGTGGCCGGGACGAGGGCTGGCATCCGCTCGACCACTCCTATGCGAAGGGCTTCACCGACCTGGCCGAGGCCGTGGCGCACCGGCACCACACCCGCGAACCGCGGACCGGTGTGTCCATCGCCCACCTCGGACACGCGGCACGCCTGTGGTCCCCCGCCCTCGCTTGCGCGCTGCTGCACGGGATCGTCCTGGACCTGACGGAGTTGCAGCGTGCCGACGACGGGCCGGCCCTCCGCCTGCCCCGCCCCGCCGGCTGGTACACCGAGCGGTTGCCCGAACCCGCTCTCGCCCTGAACGAGCAGGTGATGGGCCATCTGCGGGGGCTCGCGGCCGGACTCCGCGTCAGGATCGCTCCGCGCCTGCTGGACGGGAACGCCGCCTCCGCACTCGTCGGGGCGGCCCACGCCCTGTTGGGGGCCCGCCCCGGACTGCGCGAACCGCTCACCGGCCTCACGGCCGGGTTGCTGGGTACCGGACGACTTGCGGGTACGGGAATGATCACCGGACCGGATCTCACGTTCCGACGCCGCAGTTGCTGCCTCTACTACCGTGCGCCGAACGGCTCGAAGTGCGGTGACTGCTGCCTGGCCGGCCGGGACGGACCGTGACAGGACCGGCTCCGGCGGCCGGCCGCACTGCTGCGCCGGGAGGTTCGGGTGACGCCCGGCCTCCACGCGTCCGCCGCCGCCCCCCTGTGACCCCCGTTGACAGAGGAGGGCGGAGATCCCACAATCAGTGCCGTGACCACACACCGGTTCAACACGATGACGGGGCCTCTGCGCGTCCCGGACCGAATCGGTTGTGAACGCTCCGGTCGATAACCGGCTGCCTTCGAGCCGCAGGCTCGACGCACCCCGACCCTGAATCCGGACCGCGCCTCCGTCTTCCCGGCGGACGCTCCGGACACCCTTGCGCCCGGCCGTCCCGGCAGCTTTCGGCCCGCCCGCACCCCTGCCTCCCGCGGACGCCGGACACCGTGGCGAAGCAGACACGAGAAGGAGCACTTCATGACCGTCACGCATGCTGATCCGGCCGTAGGCCTGCGCGAAGCGCGCATCCCGCAGGACGGGATGCACGAGGGGCGGCGCACGCTGCGCCGACTGCCCGAAGGGTGGGAGGAACGCCCCTACGAACGGTTCGACGTCGTCCCGCAGGCACGCACGATCGGCGCCGAGATCAAGGGCGTCGACCTCTCACGCCCGCTCGACCCCGCGCTTCGCGAAGAACTCAACCGGGCTCTGCTGGAGTGGAAGGTGCTGTTCTTCCGCGCCCAGCACCTCACCTCCGACCAGCAGCGCGCCTTCGCGGGCCACTGGGGCGAACTGGAGACGAACCCGCTGCTCGCCACCGGTTCCACCGAGGACGTCGTCCGCTTCGACAAGCGGGACTCGGCCACCCCGACCTACGAGAACGTCTGGCACGCCGACGTCACCTTCCGGGAGCGGCCCGCGCTCGGCGCCGTCCTCCAGGTGCGCGAGGTGCCCCCGTTCGGCGGGGACACCATGTGGGCGGACATGGCGGCCGCCTACGACAACCTTCCCCAGGAGGTGAAGGACCGTATCGAGGGGGCCCGGGCCGTGCACGACTTCATCCCCGGCTTCGCCAGGTTCTACGGGCCCGAGCGGCTGATCCCCCATCAGGACCGGTTCCCGCCCGTGGAACACCCGGTCGTGCGCACCCACCCCGAGACCGGGCGGCGCATGCTGTTCGTGAACACCTCCTTCACCACCCACATCACCGGGATGGCCCGTGACGAGAGCGACCGCCTGCTGCGGTACCTCTTCCAGCAGGCGCACGTCCCGGAGTTCCAGGTGCGCTTTCGCTGGCAGCCGGGGGACATCGCCTTCTGGGACAACCGCGCCACCCAGCACTACGCCGTCAACGACTACGGCCGTGAGCGCCGTGTCGCCGAGCGCGTCGCCATCGCCGGCGACCGCCCCTGCTGAGCGCCCCTGCCGGCCGCCGTCCACCGTTCCCCGCGAAGGCATGGCCGGTCCCGTGGGGCCGGGGGGTGGCGTGGGCCGGGGGGGGGTGACCCCCCCCCCCCGGGGGCCCGCCCCCCCCCCCCCCCCCGCCCCCCCGCCCGGGGGGGGGGGGGCCGCGGGGCGGCCCCCGGCGCGCCGGCGCCGGCCGCGTGGGGGGGGGGGTGGGGGGGGGCGCGGGGGCGCGCCCCCCCCCCCGCCCGGCCCCCCCCCCCCGACCGCTCCCCCGGCGCCGGACAGTGGTCGTGGCGTCCGTCGCGGCGGCCCGGTGCTGCTACCAGCACATGACCGCCGTCTCGCCCGAACCCCGTGCGGAGTACAGGCGGATCCGGACGAAGTAGCGGCGGCCCTTGACGAGCCGGACCGCGAGCGTCGCGTTGCGCGGGGTTCCTCCGTCGTCGTGCCCGGCGAGATAGCGGGGCTCCCCGTCCCGCTCCTCGAACAGCACGACGACCAGGTCGCCGTCGCCGAAGGTGCCCACCGTGTACGCGCGGGTCTCCACCGGGTCGATGTGGAAGTCGGCCTGTTCGCCGGGGCCCAGGCCCAGCGGTACCGAGCGGAACGGCACCAGTGTGGGCGGGCCGGGCCGCTCGGCCGGGGGATACCAGCCGAGGACGGACTCCTTGTCGGCCGCGGACAGGGTGCCGGGCGGATGGACACCCCCGCGGTACTGCTCCGGTTCCAGGATCAGGCCCGGCGCGAAGGCGTACCCCATGATCGAATCGGCGTCCCAGACAGGGCCGTTCACCTCGTTCGCATCCAGCTTGCGCAGGATGTTCCGGTGCGTCCGCTCCCGGCTCCAGTGGTTGGGCGGGCCCGCGAGCTCGGCGTACACGGCCTCGTCGTCCCAGTGGAGACCGGCGCAGGGGCTCTGGTGCTCGTGCAGCATGCCCAGGGCGTGCCCTATCTGGTGCAGGGCCGTCCCGCGCTCCCCGGGCGCGGTCAGGTCCCAGCCGAAGTTCATGGTGCGCTCGTGCAGACCGGCCAGGAGCGCCTCCCTGCCCACGGCGGACCAGGAGCCGCCGCCGGACTGGAAGCCGATGCGCAGTTCCGCCTCCGAGCGGTCGCGGACCTCGGCGAAGGTGAGCCCGATCCCGAGGTCCTGCCACTCGGCGAAGCACCCACGCACCACGTCCTGCTGCGTCTTGGTGCCACCCCACGACACCCAGCGGGTCCGACCGGTTCCCGGCACGGGAATGACCGACCCGTCGGTGTCGCCGCGGAAGAAGCAGTAGTGCAGCACGGTGCCGTTGACCCACATCCGCCGCCCGGCCGTCAGCGCGCCGAGCCGCCCGGCGGCGAGCCCCGGCGCGAAGGCGGGGGCCGGCTGCCGCGGCAGCGAGCAGTAGCGAGGGGTCATGGGCGACAGGGTGCCCCATGCGGGGCCCCCGGCGCCTGAGTCGGGGTCTACTCAACTCGCCCTGTATCAGCGGTGAGTAACCCCGCTCCTGTAGATGTGACGACTTTCCCCGGGGACACGACCACGCCGTACACGCGGTTCACGCCGCACGAGAGGGACGAGGCGCCGTACGCGACGGGCGCGGTGACGCCGGAGCCCTTGCCGCTCTGGCCGTTCACCGGCCGTGAGGACGAACTCCATCTGATACGGCGCTCGCTGACCGGCGCCCGGCGCGGCCTCGTGGTGACCGGGCCGGCGGGGCGGGGCAAGACCCGGCTCGTGACCGAGGCCGTCCGCGGTACCGACTGTGCCCGGGTCGCGGGAATCCCGCAGGCCCACCGGATGCCGTTCGCCGCCTTCGCCCCGCTGCTGCCGGAATCGGTCACCCTGCACCGGGCGGTCCGACTCCTCCGGGGAACAAGGACCCTGCTCGTCGACGACGCCCATCTGCTCGACGACTCCTCCGCCGCCCTGGTCCATCAACTCGCCGTACGGCCGGACACCCGGCTGCTGATCGTCGTCACCGACGGAGCCCCCGTACCCGCCGCCGTGTCCCGGCTGTGGACCGGTGAACTGCTGCCCCGCCTGGCCCTGGACCCACTGCCCCGCGAGGAGACCGCACAACTGGTCGCGGCGGGCCCGGGCGGCCGGCCCCTGGAGCCGCTCACCGTGAACCGGCTGCACCGCCTCGCCGGCGGCGACCTGCGGCTGCTGCGCGAACTCCTCGGCGCGCTGGGGGAACACGGGCGGCTCACCCGCGTACCGGGCACCGCCGAGTGGGCCTGGCGCGGCCCGGTGCCGCTCACCCCGGCCGTCCGTGAGCGCACCGCCCACCTGCTCACCCGTACCGGCCCCGGCGAGCGCGAGGCGCTCGACCGCCTCGCCTTCGCCGAACCGTTGCCGGTGGACCCGGTGGACCCGGAGAGCCCGGACGGTCTCGACCTCGTCGCCCTCGAACGCCTGGAGGACGACGGTCTGGTCCACGTCGACGATCAGGGGATCCTCCGTTTGGCCCACGCCCTGCACGGCCCCGTCCTGCGGGCCGCGGCCGGCAGGCTGCGGGCGCGACGGCTGGCCCGCGCCCCCGAGCAGTGCGGACCCGCCCTGGCCGCCGAGGCCGCCGCCCTCACCGCGCTGATCGAACAGGACGACGTCCGGACGGTCCCGGCACCCGTGGGGGACTGGCTGGTGGCGCAGGGAGCCCCGGTGCCCGCCGGGTACGCGGTACTGCGGGCCCGGTTCGCACGACTGCGGGGCGAGGTGCGGGAGGCCGCCGCATGGGCCCGCGAGGGACTGCGCACGACGCCCTCCGCCCTCTCCTGCCAAGCCGAACTCGCCCTCGCCGGGACACAGTCGGGCGACGTCACAGGCGTGCGGCACGCCATCGGAGCCACCCCCGTCGACCACCCCTCCCGCGACCCCTACGAAGCCGTCCGCCTGGGCACCCCCGAGCGGGCCGCCGGGCGGCCCACCGGTGTCTTCGCCGCCCATGCCGACGCCCTCGCACACGCCGACGGTCCCGCCCTGGACCGCGCGGCGGGGGAGCTGGAGCGGCGCGGCTTCCTGCTGTTCGCGGCCGAGGCCTACGCCCAGGCCGCCACCGCCCACCGCGACCCGGGCGCCGCCCGCACCGCACGCACCCGCGCCGTCGCCCTCGCCCGCCGCTGCCAGGGCGCCCGCACCCCCGCGCTGGCGGGTCTGGTCCTGGGCGAACTCACCGCACGGCAACGGCAGATCGTCACCCTCGCCGCCACCGGTCTCAGCAACCGGCAGATCGCCGAACGCCTCACCCTGTCGGTCCGCACCGTCGGCAACCACCTGTACAGCGCCTACACCCGCCTCGGCGCGAGCGACCGCACCGCCCTGCCCCGGCTGACGGAACTCCGGTCAACGGACCCCAGGTCGACCGAACCCCGGGAGGTCCAGCCCGCCTGATGCCTCGTACCCCGGCCCTCGAAGTCTCCGCTCAGGCCGCGCCGAACGCCGAGAACGCCCACCCGGTGGCCCGGTGCACCGCGTCGCCCGGCAGGGAGGCCCGTGCGTCGCGCAGGGCCTGGGCCAGGGAAAGGCCCGCGTCGAGTCCCTTGTGCAGCGCGAGCATCAGCGGCACCACGGCGGCGTCGTTGACGGGTGCGCTGCACGCCACCACGCCCGCCGTACCGAGCGGCAGCAAGGCCGTGACCAGGCCCAGGAGTTCGTCGGCACCCACACTGGCGAACCGGGCGGTGTCGCAGCAGGGCAGGATGATCCGGTACGGGCTGCGGTCGAGCCGCTCGAAGTCGTGCACGATCAGAGGCCCGTCGGCCATCCGCAGCGAGGAGAACAGCGGGCCGTCCGCGCGGAACTCGCCGTGCGCGGCGATGTGCGCCAGCTCGGCCCCGTCCAGTTCCTCCAGGACCCGCTCCACCCTCGCGTCGTCCTCCTCCAGGACCCGCGCCCCGCCGTACCGGCCGGCGAGCTCCGGCACCTCCGCGCCGCCCGTCGCGAGTCCGGGGCCGCGCACCAGCACCTGGCGGCCCCCGGGCGGCGGCGCGGTCTCCCGCGCGCGCAGCCAGCCGCTCGCCGACGGCGACACGCTGAAGACCCGGTCCCGCAACGACGGCAGCAGCGCCCACGGCACCCGGTGCAGCCGTCCCGGCGGTACGACCACCAGCGGACCGGTGCCCAGATGCGCCGCCGCCGGGCCCAGCAGCAGCTCCTCCAGACGCCGGCCCGCGGCCTCCACCACCGGCAGCCGCGCCTGAGCCCCCGGATGGGCCAGGCGCCGCAGCCCGGCCTGCACATGCTCGGCCTCGGTCTCCGCCGCGGCCAGTTGCCCCGCCTCGAACCGCCGTACCCGCCCCTGCCCGCACAGCAGCACCTGCACCCGCCCGTCGAGCACGGCGAGTTCCACCAGCTGGACGTCCCCGCTGTCGTCCAGCCGCCGCAGCAGCCTGCCGACGTCGAACCGGCCCCCGACGTCGAACCGGCCCCGGCCGTCGGCCGCCGTACCACGCACGTGCAGGGTGCGGGAACGGATCTCCCGCTCCAGGCGCCGCTGTTCCCGTTCCAGTGCCGGTACGGCCCTGCCGTCCCTCCGCGCCTCCTCCGCGCGGGCGGCGATCTCCCGGTAGGCCGTCATGCCGCTGAGCAGCGCCGGGTCGGCGGGCGGCCGGGTGGGCGGCGTGGACAGCGCGGTGGCCCGCCAGCGCTCGCTCCACACCAGCAGTCGCCGCGGCCCGCCCGAAACCAGGCTCGCCCGCTGCGCCAGGGCGGCCAGCTCCGCGCCCTGCGCGGTGGCACGGGCCCGCAGCTCCGACGCGCCCAGCGTCATCCGGTGGTCGTCGAGCACGTCGAGTCCCCGCCGGCAGGCCTCCAGCACACCCCGCGCGGACCCGGCCGCCTGCGCCCGCAACGCCTGCGCCGCCCAGCCCGTCAGCCGCGCGAGCGGAGGACCGCTGCGTCTGCTGCGGGCGGCGATCGCGAGATGCCGCTCGGCGTCCGCCGTCCAGCCGAGGTCCAGCGCGATCCGGCCCGCGAGCAGTGACGCCTCCGGTGCCGCCGGCGCGCCCAGCGCGGCCAGCCGGTCGGCCACCCCCGCGGCTTCCGCGACCAGCCGCCCCGAACCGCGTCCGGCCGCGTGCCGCGCCTCGATCAGCACCAGCCGCGCGTGCGTCTCCCACCAGGTGCGCCGCTGCCCCGCGAACAGCCGCACGGCGAGCGCCGCGCGGGCGATCGCCGTCTGCGGGTCGCCCGCCAGCCGGGCCGCCCGCGCGGCGGCCAGCAGCAGCTCCGCCTTGCGGGTGGACTGGCCGCCGATCCCGTCGAGCGCCTTGACCGCCGCGTCCGCCCCGGCCAGCGCCTCGGACGCCAGTCCCGCCGCCATCAGCACCTCGCAGCGCCGGATGTCGAGCATGAACGTCGGCGTGCCGAGCTTGGCGTAGCGCTCCTCCGCCTCGTCCAGCAGCCTGAGCGCCGCCGGGACGTCACCGGAGCGGAACGCGGCGAGACCCCGGCTCTCCACGGCGTCCGCCTTGTCGTGCTCCTGGCCCGTGGTGTCCCACAGCGCCTCCGCCGCGGTGAAGTCGGCCTCCGCCCGCTCCACCGCGCCCAGTGCCAGATGCACCGTCGCGCGCAGGGTCAGGGCACGTGCCGTCCAGATCACGTCGTCCACCTGCCGCAGCACGGTGATCGCCCGCCGTACGTCCTCCAGCGCCTCCTTGTGATGCCCCAGCACCCACCACGCGTACGCACGCCGGAACAGCACACGCGCGCGTGTGTGCCCGGTGCACCGCTCGACGCCACGGCTCAGGGCGTCCAGGCCCTGCCGGGTGCGCCCCGCGTGCACCAACGCCACCCCGAGGGTGCCCAGGACGTCCGCCTCCCGCTCGGCCGAGTCCGTGCGTGCCGCCCAGTCACGGGCCCGCCGCAGATGGGTCAGGGCCAGCCGCATGTCCCCGAAGTCCCGCTGCCACATGCCGATCACCTGATGGGCGACGGACGCGTGCAGCGGCGTGGGACGGCCGCCCAGCACCTTCTCCGCCCCCGCCAGGGCTTCGCCCGGGTCGGCGAACACCATCGGCAGCAGTTCCAGCACCGATTCGCTTCCCGCTGTCACCCCATGGATGGTAGTGCTCCGCAACCGCGCCCCACAGGTGTGACGTTGTATCAAAAGGACGTCCCACGGCTCTGATTCACGACGCGCCGTCCGACCGGCGTCGTCGGACGGCGGCACCGCCCGACGACAGCGTCACCCGACGACACCGACTCCGCTCCACGACAGCTCCCGCGGCCCCGGCCGCCATCGTCCCGGTGGAGGACACGCCATGGCACCACAGCGATTCCGTGAGCAGTACAGCCAGATCCAGCGCTCCATGCCCGACGTCCCCCTGGCGATCGGCCCGGACGACGCGGGAGAGTTCCTCTACGAGAAGGGCGTCGTGCTCGCCCGCGACGGCGAGGAGGCCCGCCTCGTCGAGGACACCGTGCGGCAGCACTTCACCACGTTCGCCGGTCTGACCGCCGACCACGTGCGCCGGGCGGGCCCGGAGACCAACCGCTCGGGCATCACCCGCATCCAGGTCGCCGACCCGGGGCAGGGCGACGGCAGTGGCGACCCCGCCGTCGCGGGCGCCCTGCGCGCCCTGCGGGAGCCGGAGGGCCGCACCGGCCGCCGGCTGGTCAGCCGCAATCACGTGGTGTCGATCGCCGTCAACGCCTGCCCCGGCGACGAGCCCGTCCCCGTGGGGGCCGGCGCGCAGCCCAACCCGGCCGTCGCCGACGGCGGGTACGCCGGCGACAGCGCCGTCGGTGTCCTCGTCATCGACACCGGTCTCATGAACGACCACCGGTCCTACCCGCTCCTCGCCCACACCCGGGGCGACGCCCAGGTCGAGGAGTGCGGGGAGGACGGCATCCTGAGGCAGTACTGCGGTCACGGCACGTTCATCGCGGGGCTCGTCGCGGCCGTCGCCCCCAACACGGACATCACCGTCCGCGGCACCCTGAACGACGCCGGTGCCATCCTGGAGTCCGAGTTCGGCGAGAAGCTGTTCGAGGCCGTCGACCAAGGCGGCTGGCCCGACGTCATCAGCCTCTCCGCCGGCACCTCCAACGGCCGCACCGACGGGCTGCTCGGCGTCGACGCCTTCATGCGGGAACTCCGGCAGCAGCGCACCCTGCTGGTCGCCGCCGCCGGAAACAACTCCAGCGCCACGCCGTTCTGGCCCGCCGCCTACGCAGACCTCCCCGGCTTCGAGAACGCCGTCCTGTCGATAGGCGCCCTGCGCGGCGACGGCGACTTCGGCGCCTGCTTCAGCAACCACGGCGCCTGGGTGAAGGCCTACGCCCCCGGCGAGCGCCTCACCAGCGCGCTCACCGGCTTCGAGACCCCCGTGCCGTACGTGTACCAGCACTCCACCTATGACGCCTGCCGCTACGGCTTCGGCTACGCCTGCACCTGCAGCCACCCCCGGCACACCGGCGTCCTCAGCGAGGAGGGCGGCTCCGGCAAGCCGGACCAGGTGATGTTCGAGGGCCTCGCCCAGTGGAGCGGCACCTCGTTCGCCACCCCCGTCGCCGTCGGCATGGTCGCCGCCCACATGACCGCGCGGGCCGAGACGGACCCGCGCAAGGCCCGGCGGCAGCTGATGGACGCGAACAGCGACGTCGCCGAGGTGCGCGGGGCGAACGTACCGGCGCTCATCCCGGCCAGCTGGCGTCCCACGCCGGTCGCGCTCCCCTCCGCCCGGACATGAGGTCCGGAACCGTTCCCTCCGCGGCGTACGATGACTTGCCGTACACGAGGGGTGGGGACGTGGACCGTACTGATGTCGGCGCGTTGGTCCAGTCCGCCGTCGGCGGCGACGCGGCGGCCTGGAAGGCGATCGTGGAGGGGCTGGGCCCCCTGGTGTGGTCCGTGGTGCGCGCCCACCGGCTCTCCGACGCGGACGCGCACGAGGTCTACCAGACGGTGTGGTTCCGCTTCGCCCAGAACCTGGGGCGCATCCGCGAACCGGAGAAGACCGGCGCCTGGCTGGCCAGCACGGCGCGGCACGAGTGCCTGAAGGTGCTCAGGAACGCGCGCCGGCTGACCCTGACGGACGACCCGCAGCTCCTGGACCGGGTCAGCGAGGACGGTGCACCGGAGCAGTCGCTGCTGGAGGCGGAGGAAGCCGCCGCCCAGAGCGAACGGGTACGGCGGATGTGGCAGGAGTTCGAGGAACTCGGCGACCGGTGCAGGCAGTTGCTGCGCGTGCTGATCGCCTCGCCGCCGCCCAGCTATCAGGAGGTGTCCGCCGCGCTCGGTATCGCGGTGGGCAGTATCGGGCCCCTGCGCCAGCGCTGTCTGCGCCGGCTGCGGGCCCGGCTCGAGGCACGGGGGGCGATGTGAACGGCATGGACGGCATGGACAACGACCTGGGCGACGGCCCGCTCGACGAGCACGCCGGATCGCCGGAGTCCGCCGCCGGGGACGCCGACGACGGCCTGCTGGAGGAGGAACTCCGGCAGGCCGCCGCCGTCCTGGACCCGCTGCCGCCGGCGCTGCTGCAGATCGCCGTGGACGCCTACGCGCTGCACGACCTGGACGCCAGGGTGGCCGAGCTGACCTTCGACTCGCTGATCGACGCCATCCCGGTCAGAGGCGCCGAGGACCCGCCGCGGATGCTCACCTTCAGCGCGGGCGAGGTGACCGTGGACGTCGAGGTGACCGCGCACGGCCTCATGGGGCAGCTGCTGCCGCCCCAGCCGGCCCGGATCGAGGTGCTGGGCGGACCGCAGCCGGGCTCCTCCCTCACCGCCGACGACATGGGCCGCTTCACCGGCGCCACCCCGCCCTCCGGCCCGTTCGCCCTGCGCCTGCGGACCGCCGGGGACGTGGTCGAGACGGAGTGGCTGCGCACCTGAGCCGTGTCCCGGCACCAGGTCAGCGCGACACCGCGTCCACCAGGGTCCCCAGGGCCGAGGCGAGGTCCCGCAGGCCCGGTCCCGCGGGACCGCCCGGCTCGGTCATGTACGTGTCCCGGCGGATCTCCACCATCAGCGCCGTCACCTCCGCCCGCTTCTCGTAGAACTCCAGCGGCACGTACGTCCCGGCGAACGGGCTGTCGAGTCCCGTCTCCCCGCAGGGCGCGAACGCCTCGCGGGCCGCGTCGAGCAGACCGGCCGGCGTGTGGAAGGCGTCGGTGCCCAGGCAGACCGGCGGGCGCGGGCCCACGCCGTGGAGTTCGTAGGGCAGGGGCGCGGTGGGGTAGGAGTGGACGTCGATGATCACGGCCCGCCCGGTGGCCGCCAGGCGGTCCGCCACCGCCTGGGTCATGGCCTGTGCGTACGGACGGAAGTACCGCTCGATCAGCGGCCCGTGCTCGAACCCGTCGGGCCGCAGCGCCTCCTTGTGCGTGGTCCGGGTGTAGACCGCGCCCATCCCGGACGCCAGCATCTCCTCCCGCTCGTCCGGGAACCGCTCTGGGTCGATCACCAGTCGGGACAGTCCGTTCACGAACCGCCACGGAGTGATCCCGGCCGCCTCGGCGGCGGCCTCGGCGATCGCGGCGGTGTGCGCGTCGGTGATGTGGTCCAGCTCCCGCTCCAGCTCCGCCTCGCCCAGCACGATCCCGGACCGCACCTCGGCCGGTATCTCCCGCGAGGAATGAGGCACATGGAGGATCACGGGGGAGTCCCCGGCACCGGGAAGAAGGCGGAAGGGCTGCGGGGGGTGCGGGACCTGCGGTACCGGCGGGACATCGGTCATACGGCTGCTCCAGGGCGTTGTCAGTGGTGCACGACAAGATCAAGGTGCCACACGCCACTGACAACGCAGCCGGCGCACCGGGACCGAGGACCGGTCCCACGCCCCTCGCCAACGCACAGGTCACCGCCCATGCGCTCCTCCGGGACCTGTACCGGACGGCTGCTACCCGGACCACGTCGTCGACCGGGGCCGCGACGTCCTGCTCGCCCTGTGCGCGCGGATCGAGACGGTGGCCCGCGAGGCGATGGCCGAGGACTTCCGGTTCGTCGCCCGGGCCCACGGGTCCACGGACGCCGACGCGGAGGAGCTGGTCGCCCCGCGCGAGTGGTGAACGGAAGCAGGTGCCGGAGGCGACGGCTCGGGCCCCCGGACACGGCTCCGCCCCGGCCGGGCGCGCTGCCGGCCGGGGCGGATCGGGAAGCCTTCGAGGGCTGCCCGGTGGCGTCAGCTCAGGGACGCAAGCGCCTCGTTCCACGTGGCGGACGGACGCATGACCGCGGCGGCCTTCACCGGGTCGGGCTGGTAGTAGCCGCCGATCTCGGCCGGCTCGCCCTGGACGGCGACCAGCTCGTCGACGATCTTCTGCTCGTTCGCGGCGAGGGTCTCGGCGAGCGGGGCGAAGGCCTCCGCCAGGTCCGCGTCGTCGGTCTGACCGGCCAGCTCCTGCGCCCAGTACAGGGACAGGTAGAAGTGGCTGCCGCGGTTGTCGATGCCGCCGAGGCGACGGCTCGGGGACTTGTCCTCGTTGAGGAAGGTCGCCGTGGCGCGGTCGAGGGCGTCGGCGAGGACCTTGGCGCGGGCGTTGCCCGTGGTCTCGGCGAACTGCTCCAGGGACGGCACCAGGGCGAAGAACTCGCCCAGGGAGTCCCAGCGCAGGTAGTTCTCCTTGACCAGCTGCTGCACGTGCTTGGGCGCGGAACCGCCCGCACCCGTCTCGAACAGGCCGCCGCCCGCCATCAGCGGGACGACCGACAGCATCTTGGCGCTGGTGCCCAGCTCCAGGATCGGGAACAGGTCGGTCAGGTAGTCGCGCAGCACGTTGCCGGTGACCGAGATGGTGTCCTCGCCGCGGCGGATGCGCTCCACCGACAGCTTGGTGGCCTCGACCGGGTTCAGGACACGGATGTCCAGGCCCTCGGTGTCGTGCTCGGCCAGGTAGCGCTCGACCTTGGCGATCAGGTGGGCGTCGTGGGCGCGGGTCTCGTCCAGCCAGAACACGGCCGGGGAGCCGGTGGCGCGGGCGCGGGTGACGGCCAGCTTGACCCAGTCGCGGATCGGCGCGTCCTTGGTCTGGCAGGCGCGGAAGATGTCACCGGCGGAGACGGCCTGCTCCAGGACGGCGTTGCCGGCCCGGTCGACGAGGCGGACGGTGCCGGTGACCGGGATCTCGAAGGTCTTGTCGTGGCTGCCGTACTCCTCGGCCTTCTGCGCCATCAGGCCGACGTTCGGCACCGAGCCCATGGTGGACGGGTCGAAGGCGCCGTTGGCGCGGCAGTCCTCGATCACGGCCTGGTAGACGCCGGAGTAGCTGGAGTCCGGCAGGACGGCGAGGGTGTCGGCCTCCTGGCCGTCGGGGCCCCACATGTGGCCGGAGGTGCGGATCATGGCCGGCATGGAGGCGTCCACGATGACGTCCGAGGGGACGTGCAGGTTGGTGATGCCCCTGTCGGAGTCGACCATCGCCAGCGCCGGGCCCTCGGCGAGCTCGGCGTCGAAGGACGCCTTGATCCCGGCGCCCTCGGGCAGGCCCTCGAGGCCCTTGTAGATGCCGCCCAGACCGTCGTTCGGGCTGAGGCCGGCCGCGGCGAGCTGCTCGCCGTACCGCGCGAACGTGTTCGGGAAGAAGGCGCGCACCACGTGGCCGAAGACGATCGGGTCGGAGACCTTCATCATCGTGGCCTTCAGGTGCACGGAGAACAGCACCCCCTCCTGCTTGGCGCGGGCGACCTGCGCGGTGAGGAACTCGCGCAGCGCGGCGACCCGCATCACGGAGGCGTCGACGACCTCGTCCTTCAGCACGGGTACGGACTCGCGCAGCACCGTGGTGGTGCCGTCGTCGCCGACCAGCTCGATGCGCAGCGCACCGTCCTCGGCGATCACCACGGACTTCTCGGTGGAGCGGAAGTCGTTCTCGCCCATCGTCGCCACGTCGGTCCTGGAGTCGCCGGTCCAGGCGCCCATGCGGTGCGGGTGGTTCTTGGCGTAGTTCTTCACCGAGGCGGGGGCGCGGCGGTCGGAGTTGCCCTCACGCAGGACCGGGTTCACGGCGGAACCCTTGATCTTGTCGTAGCGGGCGCGGATCTCGCGCTCCTCGTCGGTCTTCGGGTCGTCCGGGTAGTCCGGCAGCGCGTAGCCCTGGCCCTGGAGCTCGGCGACAGCGGCCTTCAGCTGCGGGATCGACGCCGAGACGTTCGGCAGCTTGATGATGTTGGCCGCGGGGGTCTTCGCCAGCTCGCCGAGCTCGGCGAGGGCGTCCGGGATGCGCTGGTCCTCGGTGAGGTGCTCCGGGAACACGGCGATGATGCGTCCGGCCAGCGAGATGTCACGCGTCTCCACGGGGACACCGGCCTGGGAGGCGTACGCCCGGACCACCGGCAGGAACGAATACGTCGCCAGGGCGGGGGCCTCGTCAGTGTGCGTATAGATGATGGTCGAGTCAGTCACCGGGTGCTCCGCTCCACGTCTGCAACATTGCTCGACATCAAGATATCCCGTACGCGCCCTGGGCTCGACAGGGGTCCGGATCGGATGGGGCCGACCGTGCCGGCTCCCACGGGCCCGGAACCCCTGCGGACCGGCCGCCCGCCGTACGTCAGATCGGCCGGGACGCCGTCATGTCGCCCGGCTCCGGCTCGGCGCCGCGCTGCTGCGGGAACACCACCGAGCCCTGCTGCAGCGCCACCGTCCGCGCGGGCGACGGAATGCGGATGCCCTCCTCGCGGTAGCGCCGGTGCAGCCGTTTGACGAACTCGTGCTTGATCCGGTACTGGTCGCTGAACTCGCCGACGCCCAGGATCACGGTGAATCCGATGCGGGAGTCGCCGAAGGTGTGGAAACGCACCGCCGGTTCGTGCTCCGGGAGCGCCCCGGTGATCTCCGTCATCACCTCGGCGACGACCTCCATGGTGACCCGCTCCACCTGCTCCAGGTCGCTGTCGTAGGACACCCCGGCCTGCACCAGGATGGTCAGCTCCTGCTCGGGACGCATGAAGTTGGTCATGTTCGTCTTCGCGAGCTGCCCGTTGGGGATGACCACCAGGTTGTTGGAGAGCTCGCGGACCGTCGTCTGACGCCAGTTGATGTCCTCGACGTAGCCCTCCTCGCCGCTGCTCAGCCGGATGTAGTCCCCGGGCTGGACGGTCTTGGAGGCGAGGATGTGGATGCCCGCGAACAGGTTGGCGAGCGTGTCCTGGAGCGCCAGCGCGACCGCCAGACCGCCGACGCCGAGGGCGGTGAGCAGCGGGGCGATGGAGATGCCCAGCGTCTGGAGCATCACCAGGAAGCCGATCGCCAGGACCAGGATCCGGGTGATGTTCATGAAGATCGTGGCCGACCCGGCGACGCCGGACCGGGCCTGGGTCACCGACTGCACCAGGCCGGCCACCACCCGGGAGACCGACACCGTCGCCGCGAAGATGACCAGCACCGTCAGTGTCTGGTTGACGTTGTGCTGCACGGTCCGGGTCAGCGGCAGCGCCGCCGCCGCGGACGCGGCGCCGCCCGCGACCGCCGCCCACGGCGCGATCATGCGCAGGGCGGCCACGGCGACGTCGTCGCCGCGCCACTGGGTACGGTCCGCGTGCCGGCCGAGCCAGCGCAGCAGCATGCGCAGCAGGAACGCCGCGAGCAGGCCCGCGACGAGCGCGATACCGGCGTACAGCACATCGGTCATGGTGAGCGCGCGCGTCATCGCTCACCTCCGGCGAACGCCTCTGCCGTGGAACGTATGTGATGTCGTGTCACGTCTCGTCACCTGCTCGCATTCGGGGATGCCCGGGAGAGTGCGGCCCGGGAGGGTGTGCCGTGCCGGACCGCCGCCCGGCGGTCGGCACAAGCGCTCATCCTGCCGTATCCACCAGGGCAGTTCGTGCCACGCCGTGGCCGCGGGGCCGCCTGCTGTCGCCCTGGTCAGATCACCCTCAGCCGCACCAGCGCGCCCAGCGTCAGCGCTCCGGGCAGCAACGGCAGCCACACCGTGACGATCCGGAACGCCAGCACCACCGCGGTGGCCACCGCGGCCGCTCCGCCCACCGCGACCAGCGCCACGATCAGGGCCGCCTCCACCGAACCGAGACCGCCCGGCGAGGGCACCAGCGCGACCGCGACGGTCGCCGCGAGATACGCCACCGCCACGTGCGCGACCGGCACCGCCAGCCCCAGCGCCAGCCCCACCAGGATCAGCGACGCCGCCTGCAGCGCGGGGAACGCGAGAGCACCGCCCCACAGCGCCAGCGCCCTGGACGGCCGGGTGTGCACCGACCGGGCCTCGCCGAGCGCCGTCCGCAGGAAGGAGAACACGGCCGAGCGGACCCGCCGTACGAGCAGGAGCACGGCCGCCGCCACGACCGGCACCGCGCCGAGCACGAGCAGCAGCGGGCCCCCCACCCCCTCGGGCAGCAGGGATCCGGGCCGCAGCACGTCCGGGAACGCGACGAGCAGCGCGCCCAGCAGGGCCACCCGGCCGATGGACTCCGCCAGCAGATACAGCGCGAGGGCGGCCGAGGAGCGGGCCAGGGACAGCCCGCACACCGTCATGAACCGCAGGTTGACCGCGCTCGCGCCCAGCCCCGTCGGCAGCAGATGGTTGGCCGCGCCCGCCGCGAACTGGGTGGCCAGCAGCCGTGCCGCCGGCAGCCGTTCGAGGACCGCGCCCTGCCGGGTGCACGCGGCGGCCACCCAGGTCAGACAGGTCGCACCGGCCGCGGCCAGCAGCCAGGGCCACCGCGCGGTCCCCAGATGGACGAAGCCGTCGGCGAGCACCGACCGCTGCCGCACCGCGACCACGGTCACGAGCAGCAGGGGAAGTACGTACAGGGTCCTGCGGAGGGTCCGCGTCACATCGAAGAAGCCTTTCCGTCCCGCGCCAACTGCGGGTGGCGGCAGGCCGGACGGCGGCTTACGGCTGGGCAGCGGCTGCCGGCGCGTCATCCAGGGGCCCCGCCCGCGCCACACGGATGGCGGTCCTTGACCTCAATAATGGTTGAGGTTCTACCTTTCTCGGCATGAGCATGGAGACCACAGCCTGGACCCAGTTGCGCAGCGTCATGACCGCAGAGGAGGAACACCGCCCCCTCGCGCGCCGGACCCTGCGCCGCATCGCGGGGTTCGCCCGCCCGCACCGCCGCCGCATGACCCTCTTCGTCCTGCTCGGATCCGCGACCGCGCTGCTCGCCGTCGCCACCCCCGTCCTGGCCGGACGCGTCGTCGACACCATCGTGACCGGCGGCGACTCGGCCACGGTCGTCCGGCTGGCCCTGCTCATCGCGCTGATCGCGGTGGTGGAGGCGGCACTCGGCATCCTCGGCCGGAGACTGTCGGCGTCCCTGGGGGAGGAACTCATCCTCGATCTGCGGACCGCCGTCTTCGACCATGTCCAGCGGATGCCGGTCGCGTTCTTCACCCGCACCCGTACGGGCGCGCTCGTCTCCCGTCTCAACAACGACGTGATCGGCGCCCAGCGGGCCTTCAGCAACACCCTGTCCACCGTGGTCGGCAACCTGGTGACGCTGGTGCTCGCCCTGGCCGTGATGCTCACCCTGTCCTGGCAAATCACCCTGCTCGCCCTGGTCCTGCTGCCGGTGTTCGTCGTCCCCGCCCGGCGCATGGGCCGCCGCATGGCCAGGATGCAGCGCGAGGCCGCCGCCCTGAACGCGGCCATGGGCACCCGGATGACCGAGCGTTTCTCCGCGCCCGGCGCCACCCTCGTCAAACTCTTCGGCCGCCCGCAGGAGGAGTCGGAGGAGTTCGCGCTGCGCGCCCGCCGGGTCCGGGACATCGGCATACGGACGGCCACCGCCCAGACCGTGTTCATCACCGCGCTCACCCTCGTCTCCGCCCTCGCCCTGGCCCTCGTCTACGGCCTCGGCGGCCACCTCGCCCTGCGCGGCTCCCTGGAACCCGGCGCCGTCGTGTCCCTGGCGCTGCTGCTGACCCGCCTGTACGCCCCGCTGACCTCCCTGGCAGGGGCGCGGGTGGAGGCGATGAGCGCCCTGGTCAGCTTCGAGCGGGTCTTCGAGGTGCTCGACCTGAAGCCGCTCATCGAGGAGAAGCCGGACGCCCGCGAGGTGCCCGACGGTCCGGTCTCCGTCGAGTTCGACGACGTCCGCTTCGGCTACCCGTCCGCCGACAAGGTCTCCCTCGCCTCGCTGGAGGAGGTCTCCGCCCTGGACACGCATGGCGGCACCGAGGTCCTGCACGGCGTCTCCTTCCGCGCCGAACCCGGGCGGACCGTGGCCCTCGTCGGGTCCTCCGGCGCCGGCAAGTCGACCATCGCGCACCTGCTGCCGCGCCTCTACGACGTGGACTCGGGCGCGGTGCGCGTGGGTGGCGTCGACGTCCGCGACCTCACCGCGCAGTCGCTGCGCGACACCCTCGGCATGGTCACCCAGGACGGCCACCTCTTCCACGACACCGTCCGCGCCAACCTGCTGCTCGCCGCGCCCGCAGCGAGCGAGCCCGACCTGTGGGACGCGCTGCGCCGCGCCCGCCTGGACGACCTCGTACGCTCCCTGCCCGACGGTCTGGACACGGTGGTCGGGGAGCGCGGCTACCGGTTCTCCGGCGGTGAGCGCCAGCGCATGACCATCGCCCGGCTGCTCCTCGCCCGGCAGCGGGTCGTCCTCCTCGACGAGGCCACCGCCCACCTGGACAACACCTCCGAGGCTGCCGTCCAGGAGGCCCTCACGGAAGCCCTGGAGGGCAGGACGGCCCTCGTCATCGCGCACCGCCTGTCCACCGTCCGGGCCGCGGACCTGATCCTGGTCGTCGAGGCCGGCCGGATCGTGGAACGGGGCACGCACGAGGAACTCCTGGCGGTCGGCGGCCGCTACGCCGAACTGCACCGCACCCGATTCGCCGGCCGGCCCGCGGGCCGGGAGCGGAGCGCGGCGGCAGTGGTGTAGCGCCGGCCCGACGCCCAGGACCTGAAACCCGACGCCCCGTGGGGCGTACGTCCGAGCGCCGCCGCCGGCCCCGGTCCGGGACTGACGGCGGCGCCCGGACGCGTACGGCCGCCTACGGTTCCTCGCGGTTCCCCACGGAGGGCCGCCCGGCGTCACTCTCCACTAGTGTCCGTCCTGCTCCGCACGGAACTCTCCCCGTCGCCGGACTTCCCGCTCCGCGAACCGCCACGGTCACGACTTCCCCGGCCACGACCGCGGCCGGCGCCCCCGCGCCCACCGCCGCCACGCCCTGAGCCGTGCGCGTCGAGCTCGATGGCGAGCGGTGAGGCGGTCAGCACCGACGAGTACGTGCCCACCCCGATGCCGATGAGCAGCGCGAGCGCGAAGTCGGTGAGCGAGTCACCGCCGAGCACCGCCAGCGCGACCAGGATGAAGATCACACCGATGCCGGTGTTGACCGTACGCGGCAGCGTCTGCAGGACGGCCCGGTTCGTGGACTGGGCCAGGGACGCCTTGGGATCCCTGCCCCACAGTTCCCGGACGCGGTCGAAGACCACGACGGAGTCGTTCACCGAGTAGCCGATCACCGTGAGCAGCGCGGCCAGGAACACCCCGTCGATCGGCTTGCCCAGCCAGGCGAAGATGCCGGTGAGGATCACCACGTCGTGCGCCAGGGTGCTGACCGCCGCCGTACCGAACATCCAGCGGAACCGGAAGGCGAGGTACACCAGCTGGGCGCCGAGGGCCAGGCCGAGCGCGATCAGCGCGTTGCGGCGCAGCTCGTCACCCAGGCTCGGGCCGATCAGCTCGTCGCGGACCTTCTCCGCCCCGCCGCCGACCTCGCCGATGGCCTCGGCGACCTCGACCGCCTCGGCGTTGCCGAGCTCCTCGGTGCGCACGGTGAGCCGGTTGTCCCCGGACGACTGGACGACGGCCTGCGGGAAGCCGGCGTCGGCCAGGGCCGCGCGGGCGCGGTCCGGATCGACGGTGCTGCCGGTCGAGTACTCGATCAGCCGGCCGCCGGTGAACTCCACACCGAAGTTCAGCCCGCGCACCAGGATGCCCGCGCCGGTGACGACGAGCACGAGGACGGACACCGCCAGCCAGCGGCGCGGCCGGCGCATCAGCTGCGGGTCGCGCCGGGTGAGGTACGCACGGACCCGCCCGATGGAGGCCAGCCCGGTGATCTTCGGCCGGCGGTGCACCCAGCCGCGCGCCACCGCGAACTCGGCGAGCACCCGCGTGATCACCAGGGCGCTGATCATGGAGGCGAGGACACCGATGGCCAGGGTGACGCCGAAGCCCTTCACCGGACCGGAGGCGAGCAGGAACAGCAGCGCCGCCGCGATGAGCGTGGTGATGTTGGAGTCGGCGATCGCGCTGAACGCGCCCTTGAACCCCGCGGTCAGCGCCGAGCGGCTGCTGGGCCGCTTCCGTTTGGCGTACTCCTCCCGTGCCCGTTCGAAGACCAGCACGTTGGCGTCGACGGCCATGCCGATCGTCAGGACGAATCCGGCGAGACCGGGCAGGGTCAGGGTCGCGCCGAGGGCCGCCAGGGCGGCGTAGGAGATCACGCCGTAGCAGGCCAGGGCCAGGGTGGCCAGAAGACCCATCAGCCGGTAGACGACGATGATGAACACCGCGGTCAGGGCGGTGCCGACGACGGCCGCCCAGGCGCTCGACTCGATGGCCTCGGCACCCAGCGTCGGGCCCACGGTCCGCTGCTCGACCGTCTCGACCGGCACCGGGAGGGCACCGCCGCTGATGAGCAGCGCGAGCTCACGGGACTCGTCGCTGGTGAACGAACCGGTGATCTGGGTGGACCCGCCGGTGATACCGGCACCGCAGGCCACGGACGGGTCGACCTGCGGCGACGAGATGATCTTGTCGTCCAGTACGATCGCGACCCGGCGCTGCGGATCGCCCGCCGGATGGCAGGCCGCCTCGCCGGTCAGCTTCGCCCAGCCCCGGTCGTCCTTGAAGTCCACGGTGACGAGCCAGCCGGCGGCGCCCTGCTGGTCGAAGGCGGCCTCGGCGTCCTCCACGTCCTCGCCGGTGAGCGCGGCGGGGGCCAGGTGGAGCCGCTCCCCGGCCTCGTCGGCCAGGACGCGTTCGCCCTTCGGCAGCGGATCGTCGGGGCCGGTTGCGTCACCGGGGCCGAGCACCGGGTGGACGGTGAGCTGCGCGGTACGGCCCAGTACCTCGGCGGCCTGCCGCGGGTCCTGCACACCGGGCAGCTCGACGATGATCCGGTTGTCACCGGAGCGGACGATGGTGGGCTCGGCGACGCCCAGCGCGTCGATCCGGCCACGCAGGACCTCGAGCGTGCGGTCGGTCGCCTCACCGCCGGCCTCGACGGTTTCGGTGGAGCGGGTCTCCAGCACGATCTGGGTACCGCCGCGCAGATCGAGTCCCAGACGGATGGGGACCATCGCGGCGATGTAGACGGACACGGCGATCACGACGAGTGCGAACAACGCCCGGACACGGGCGGAACTTTTCACGGATGACTCCAGCAGTCGCACCGCGGCCGGTCGAGCACGCGGCGGAGAGGAAGAGGAACGGGACTCTCATGTGCTGGACGGCCCGGGCGGCGCCCGGCCGAGGTCCGCCGGCATGTGCGCGGCGGCGGGCGGCGCGTGCCCGGCCGCCGGGGCGGGCCGGGCCGGCCGCGGCGGGATACGGGGAGTGTGCGCGGGGGTGAAGAGCAGATGGCCCGCCGGCACCGTGCGCTCCCCGGCGTCGCGCTGCGGCCTGAGAGGGACGGTGCGGGCGGTGCAGCCGTCGTCGGTGTGCGGACGGACGTCGGACGAGCCGGCCCCGGGTGCGGTGGAGGGATCCGCAGCGGACGGCCCCGGCCCGTCGGGCGCCGGGGCACCGGGCACGGCGGGAGCGGGTGCGGACGGGCCGGGAGCCACAGGACCGGGAGCCACGGGGGCGTCGTGAACCGGTGACCGCGCCGCGCGGACGGCCCGTGGGTCGTCGGTGAGGCCGAACCCCAGGGTCAGGAGGACGGAGGCCAGGGCGGCGAGAACCGCGACGGCGCGGAGCGGAAGGCGGGCGGCACGTCCCGGCGGAGTGGCGTTCAAGGCTCGACGAGCCCCGCGCGGATGGCATACCGGGTCAGATCCAGGCGGTCCCGCAGCCCCAGCTTGTTCAGCAGGTTCTCGCGGTGCCGCTGCACCGTCTTGACGCTGATGAAGAGCAGCCCGGCGATCTCCTTCGACGAGTGTCCCTCGGCGACCAGCTTGAGCACCTCCTCCTCGCGCGGCGTCAGCAGCTGGGGTGCCTCCTCGCCGTGCTGGACCCGGTCGAGGTAGTTGCGGATCAGGGCGGTGACCGCCCCCGGGTAGAGGAAGGGCTCGTCACGCATCGCGGCCCGGCAGGCGGCGACCAGATCACGGTCGGCGACCGACTTCAGGACGTACCCGCCGGCCCCGGCCTTGAGCGCCTGGAACAGGTACTGCTCGTTGTCGTGCATCGTCAGCATCAGGATGCGCAGGCCGGGCTTCAGCGCGGACAGCTCACGAGCGGCCTGCAGACCGGTCATCCGGGGCATGGCGATGTCCAGCACCGCCAGGTCGATCTCCTGTGCGCGGGCCATGGAGATCGCCTCCGCACCGTCACCGGCCTCGGCGACGACCTCCAGGTCCGGCTCCCGGTCGAGGATCAGCCGGACGCCGCGGCGCACCAGGGCGTGGTCGTCGGCGAGCAGGATCCGGATCGTGGTCGGTGGGGCCTGGTGGTTCATGACTGCTTCCTGACGGCGGGCACGGCCAGCCGGATCCGGGTACCGGTCCGGGCGACGGGAGTGATGTCCAGTGTCGCCCCGATGAGCAGGGCCCGTTCACGCATTCCGCGCAGGCCCGCCCCCTCGTGGGCGGCGCCGACCCCACGGCCGTCGTCGGTGACCTCGAGGACGACACGGTCGTCGTCCCGGTACAGGCTCACCGTGGCGGAGCGCGCCTCGGCATGCCGGGCGACATTGGTCAGACTCTCCTGCGCCACACGGTAGATCACCAGCTCCGTACCGTTGTCCAGCACGGGCAGGCCGGCGTCGAAACGGCGCTGCACCCGCAGCCCGGTGTGCGTGGCGAACTCGGTGGCGAGCGAGGTGACGGCACTGACCAGACCGAGATCGTCCAGTACGCCCGGACGCAGTCGGCGCACCAGCCGGCGGACCTCGTCCAGACTCTCCCGGGTGATCTCCCGCACCTGCTGGATCTCCCCGCGCAACGGAGCGGGCGCCTCGTCGGCGACCCGCTTGAGGGCCAGCAGGATGGCGGTCATGCTCTGGCCGACCTCGTCGTGCAGCTCGGCGGCGATCCGGCGCCGCTCCGCCTCCTGGGCGAGCAGGGCGCGGGCGCTGCTCGCGGCGCGCTCCTTCTCCAGCCGCTCCAGCATGGCGTTGAACGTGCTGACCAGTTCGGCGACCTCCCCGCCGCCGCGCACCGGAAGCCGCTGACCGGGCCGCAGCAGGTCGACGGTGGCCATCAGCCGGGTCACCCGGTCCAGTGGGGCGAGCCCGATCCGCAGCAGGGCCGCGTTGGCGACGAGCATCACCCCCATGCCGCCCACCAGGATCACCGCCTCGGTCAGCAGCACCGGCACGGACACGGTCACCGGAGCCCACAGCAGCAACGCGGTGGCCGCGCCCAGCACCACCGCGTTGAGTCCGAAGATCCGCCAGTACAGGGACACGGAGGTCACGCCTTTCCTCTTTCGCCTGCCTCCACTGTCGGGCACCGCGACGCCCGATGGGGCAGCGGCCCCTGATCCCGGCGAACGGCGAAACGGACAGAGTGCACGAGCCGGCGGACCCCGGTCGATGGGCTCCGTGACCCATTTCGGCCCCCCCCGGCGGGCCCATGCCGTCCGGAGTGGGTCCTGGAACCCCGCGCAGATGGGTGTCGCGCCCGATGGGTTCCCGGCGGAGAAGCGGCGATGGTGATGGATCGACCAGATCCACCACCTGTCACCAGAGGAGACTCTCCGTGTCGCTCGACCTGCCCCTCACCGAACCGCGTACCGACCACCCCGCCGTGGACCAGATCAGGCAGCGCCTCGAACACGCGCGCACCACACGGGTGGCACAGCTCAAGGCGCTCGACGACACCGGACAGAGCCCCGACGATCACCTGCTGGCCAACCAGCAGGGCTCCATCAGGCGTGTCCTGAAGGAGATCGACGAGGCCTTCGCCCGCGTCGAGGACGGCAGCTACGGCACCTGTCTGGGCTGCGCCAAGCCCGTCCCGGCGGAGCGGCTCGAGATCCTGCCGCACACCCGGTACTGCGTCTCGTGCCAGAGCCGCGCGGCCTGACCCCCGGCCCCGTATCCGGCCTCTCGCCCGCACCCGGCCCCGTCCGCAATCCTCTCCCGCTCTGCCCAAGGGGGTGAAGTGGTGGCCCACCAGACCATCGACGAGCACGACGAGGTCCTCACATCCGAGGACCTCGCGGCGTTGCGTGCGAACCTGCGCGAGCAGCAGCTGTTCCGCCGGGACCAGCTGCGGGAGTTCGCCGTCGACGCCGGGTCGCTCCCCGGCGGGCCGGGCGGTCCGGGTGACGCGGGCGTGCCGCAGGCCGCCGGCCGGATCGAGGTCCAGGTCAAGCTCGCCGCGTCCGCCCGCATGGTGCTCGCCGACGTCGAGGCGGCGCTCACCCGCATGGACACCGGGGACTACGGCGTCTGCCACCTGTGCCGCGGCCCCGTCGAACGCGACCGGCTGCTGATCGTCCCGCAGGCCCGCTACTGCGCCCGCTGCCAGCAGGTGCGGGAGGCCGCGCGATGACCACGGCACACCACCGGCCGCCGGACGACCCGCCGGAGCACGTGCCTGCGCGGCCCGTACGTACGCGGCACGTACGGGAATGACCCGCACGGCCGCCGGAATGCTCCGCCCGCGCGCCGCACCCACCGTCCCGGGCGCGCGGGCGGTGGCCGCCCCGCCGCGGACCCCCACCCCGCCGGACCGCTCCCGGCGGGGTGGGCGGCCGCGTACGTGACCCGCCCCACGGCCGGCCCGGACGACGGCACCCGGCGCCCCGACACCCACCCACCTGCCCACCCTCCCCGAAGGAGTCATGCCGTGGCGGGCACCATTCCTCCCGCGCAGCCGCCCCCGGGCCCTCGCCTCGGCCCGCCCCCGGGCCCCCGGCCGTGGCGTCGGCGGCCCAACCCCCTGCGCCGCCCGGCCGACGTTCTCCAGGCACGGATCGGCCTCGGGCTGCTGCTCGCCGTGCCGGCCGTGGCGCCCGTGGCCGGCGTCGTCGTCGCGGATCTCGCCCACCGCCACCACGAGGACACGGCCCGCCACCAGACCCTGACCCGGCACGAGACGGACGCGACCCTCACCGAGGACGTCCCGCGCCATCCGGAGCCCGGATCCGACGAGGCGGAGCTCGCCCGCTACCCCGCCGAGGTCCGCTTCACCGCCCCCGACGGGCACACCGCCACCACCCGGGCCGAGGTCCCGCCCGGACTGTCCGCCGGCAGTCCGGTGCGCATCTGGGTGACCGCCGCCGGCGAGGCGACCGAAGCACCACTGACGCGTGAGCAGATCCGCAGCCGCAGCATGGGCTGGGCCCTCCTCGCCGCCGTCGGAACCACCCTCACCGGCGTCGCCGCCCACGCCGCGGCCCGCCGTGCCGTGCGGCGCCGCAACCTCGCCGCCTGGGAGAGGGCCTGGGCCGAGACGGCACCCCGCTGGACGACGCCCGGATGAACCGCCGCACGGGCCGCACGGATCCGTAGGCGCGTCCGGCGTTCCGCGTCACCCGCGTTCGGCAGTGAGGGTCTTGACCCGGCGGAGCGTGAGGACGGTCGCCGCCGTATGGACGCCGGGCAGCGCACCGATTCCCTCGCTGGGGAACGCGTACAGCTCGTCGGTGCTGCGGCACGGGGCCGAGATCGCGAGGTTCATCCGCCCGGTGACGGCGGCGAACCGCACCGCCGAGTGGCCGGCCACGCCCGCTCCCGCCTCGGCGAGGGCGTGCGGGGCGACGGTCAGCCGGATCAGCGCCTCGACGCCCTGCCCGGGAGGCTCGTGGTCGTACTCGACGGCGAGGCCGCGCTGAGCGTCATGCCCACCTGGTAGAGCTTCTCGCGGCCGTGCACGTCGCCGAACACGCCCGCGGTGAGGATCAGCGCGGCCACCGGCAGCACGTAGGCGTCGGAGACCCACGACAGTTCCGCGGTCGTGGCGCTACGGGGGGGGGTACGCCCGGCCGTGAACTCCCCGCCACGAAGGGGAGAGGGCGGGGCGGGGTGAGGCGGATATATTTTTGCAGGATCTGCATTTTTGCGTACTCTGCACGACGTGAGCGAAAGAGACCCCGCGGGGGGCGGGCTTCGGGGACGCAAGAAGCGGGAGACCCGCGCTGCCCTGACAGCGGCCGCAGTGCGGCTGGCGGCGGAGCACGGCGCGGAGAACGTCACCGTCGACGCCATCAGCGAGGCCGTCGGCGTATCCCCCCGCACGTTCTTCAACTACTTCGACTCCCGTGACGACGCGTTCGTGATGGTGGGAGCGGAGTCGGGCGCGCGCGTCCGGCAGGCGGTGCTCGCCGCGCCCGCCGACGTGCCCCCGCTGGTGGCGCTGCGCGACGCGCTGGCCGCGGAACTGGGAGAAGTGGAACAGCAGCACGAGCTGTGGCGGCTGCACTCCGAGGTACTGCGCAGGTCGCCGCACCTGCTCGCGCGCAGCTTCGGCGCCCACATCGAGGACGAGTTCACTCTGGCCGAGACGCTCGCGGAGCGCACCGGTGCCGGTTCGCCGCTGTTCACCGGGGACCGTCCCCCCTTCGGGACGGCCGAGGGGGAACGGCGCAGGCAGGCCCTGGGGCTGTATCCGAGGCTGCTGGCCGCAGTCGGCTCCACGGCCGTCCGTATCGCCGTGGAGCACTGGTGCGTGCGGCAGGACGAGGCCACCCTCGAGGCCGTCTTCCGGACGGCGTTCGACCACCTGGCCGCCGGACTTCCACGACCGGCCGTGCCGGTCGAACCGGTGGACGAAGCCTGAGCGGATCCGTCCCTCACCCGACCTTCGAACATTTGTGAAAGAGCTGAAGTGACCGAATCGCCGGCGCCCGCAGAGGCGTCACCCACCTCCATGACCCACCGGCAGATACTCCAGGCCATGTCGGGGCTGATGGCCGGCATGTTCGTCGCCATCCTGGCCGGCACCGTGGTCGCCAACGCGCTTCCGCGCATCATCACCGACCTGGGGGCCAGCCAGTCCTCCTACACCTGGGTCATCACCGCCGAACTGCTGGCGATGACGGCGACGGTGCCCCTGTGGGGCAAACTGTCGGACCTGTTCAACCAGAAGCTGCTGCTCCAGCTGTCCCTGGCCCTGTTCGTCGTCGGCTCGCTGCTCGCGGGCTTCTCCCACGGCGTGGAACTGCTGATCTTCAGCCGCGTGGTGCAGGGCATCGGCGCGGGTGGACTCACGGCCTTGGCGCAGGTCGTGATGGCCGCCATCATCCCGCCGCGCCGGCTCGGCAAGTACGCGGGCATCTTCGGTGCCGTCTTCGCCGTCGGCACCGTGGCCGGACCGCTCATCGGCGGTGTCATGGTGGACACCTCCTGGCTCGGCTGGCGCTGGTGCTTCTTCATCGGCGTACCGTTCGCGCTGCTCGCCATCGCATTGCTCCAGCGCACCCTGAAGCTGCCCACCGTCCGCCGCGAGGCGAAGATCGACTTCCTGGGCGCCTTCCTGATCGTCGCGGGCGTCTGCGCCCTGCTCATCTGGGTCTCCCTCGCGGGGAGCGAGTTCGACTGGATGTCGTGGCAGACCGCCGCCCTGGCCGGTGGGGGAGTGCTGCTGCTCATCGCCGCGGTCGTCGTCGAGGCGCGCGTGCCGGAGCCGATCATCCCCCTGGGCATCTTCCGCAACCGCACGGTGACGCTCACCACGGTCGCGAGTCTGCTCGTCGGTGTGGCCATGTTCGGCGGCACGGTCTTCCTCTCGCAGTACTTCCAGATCTCCCTGGGCAAGTCCCCGACCGTCGCGGGCCTGATGAGCCTGCCGATGATCCTCGGCCTGCTCGTCTCCTCGACCGTCGCCGGACAGATCATCACCGCCACCGGCCGGTGGAAGGTGTACCTGGTCGCGGGCTCCGTCATCATGACGGCGGGCCTCGCACTGCTGTCCACCATCGAGGCCGACACCCACTTCGGCCTGCTCAGCGCCTACATGGCCATCATGGGCATCGGCGTGGGCATGCTGATGCAGAACCTGGTGCTGGCCGCGCAGAACGACGTTCCCGCGACCGAGCTGGGCGCCGCCACCTCGGTGCTGTCCTTCTTCCGGAGCATGGGCGGCACGATCGGTACCAGCGTGCTCGGTGCGATCCTCGCCAACCGGGTCGCCGGTGAGATGACCAAGGGCCTGACGGACGCGGGCGTCCCGGCCGCGGCGAACGACCCGGGCGAGGGCGGAGTGCCCGACATGGCGACGCTGCCCGAGCCGGTGCGGGAGATCGTGGAGCATGCCTACGGGGTCGCCACCGCGGATCTCTTCCTCGTCGCCACGCCCGTCTCGGCCCTCGCCGTGATCGCGGTGCTGTTCATCAAGGAGAAGCCGCTGAAGGACACCAGCGGCATGGAACGGCTCACCGCCGAGTCCGCCGAGTCCGCCGAGTCCGCCGGTACGACGGCATCGCCGGCCGGCGTCGGCTGAGACGAACGCCCTTCGGGGTGCCGGCGTGCGGAGGTCCTCCGGGGAAGTGCCCGGAGGGCCTCCGCACGTGTGTACGGCCGGCCCGACTGTGCGACGAGAGCCGTTCGGCACCCTGGACCCTGCGGTACCCGGGGCCGAAGGACCCTCGGATCGTCCCCGGACAGCCCTGGGAACCCCCGTCGATCCGCAGGATGCTTGACAGGGCGAGAGGCGCCCGGAGAAGCCCGGGACGCCGCACGGCACGATGCGAGCCCGCGTACTCGGGGGCGGGCGCGCACGGCGTGGCCGACGAGCGGCCGCGCCGGTCTGTGGGAGGAGGTGCACCGCCATGACCGGCACCGTGTTGGTCACTCACGGAAGCACGAACGGATCCACGGCGAGGATCGCCGAAACCGTCGCCGGCGTTCTGCGCCGCGAGGGCGGACTGGCGGTCGAGGTCCTGCCGGCCCGGTCCGTCGGGAGTGTGGCGTCGTACGGCGCCGTGGTGGCCGGCGGCGGACTGTACGCCGGACACTGGCACAAGGACGCCCGCCGGTTCCTCCACCACCACCGCCACGAACTGGCCGAACGCCCGCTGTGGCTGTTCAGCAGCGGCCCGCTCGACGCCTCGGCCTCGGAACGGGACGTCGAGCCCGTGCCCGGCGTGAGGAAGGCCATGGCCCCGTTGGACGCCAGGGGGCACATCACCTTCGGCGGGTGTCTCGAGGAGGGCGCGAAGGGATGGGTCGCCCGGATGATCCTCCGCAACGGAAAGGGCGGGGACTTCCGTGACTTCACCGCCGTCGAGGCGTGGGCGGCGGACGTCGCCGACGAACTGACGCAGATGTGGGCCCATGTGCCCCAGTGACGGCTTCCGCGAACTCGGGCGGCAGGAGTGCCTGCGGCTGATGGGCACGGTGCCCGTCGGCCGCATCGTCTACACGCGCCGGGCCCTGCCCGCCGTGCTGCCGGTCAACTTCGGCCTGGACGAGGACGGTTCGGTCCTGCTGCGTACCGCCGTGGCCTCGGAACTGGTCCGCGCGATCGACGGCGCGGTGGTCGCCTTCGAGGCCGACGACGTCGACGCGGCCCGGCAGGCCGGCTGGAGCGTGGTCGTCACGGGTCCGGCCGCGGTGGTGACCGACCCGGCCGAGCACGCACGTCTGACCCGCACCGGCCCGGCCTCCTGGGTGCCCGCGCCACGGGAGGTCTTCGTCCGCATCGGGCCCGGGCTGGTCACCGGGCGTGAACTCGTCGGCGGACAACCCGTGTACGGGGTGGACCTCACCGCCTGAACGTCTTCCGGCTTCCTCCCGGTCTCTTCCCTGCCTCCTCCCGGTCTCCTCCAACCGGTCCCGTACCCAGGGCCGTCCGGCCTCGGGGCCGGGCCGTGCAGCCCCTGTGGCGGGGGCCGGTGACGCGAGACATTGAAGGTGCGACGAGAGCCGTTCACCTTCTGCGCATCGCGTCACCCCGGGAAGGGATGAGCATCATGGCAGTCCACGACAGTTCCCCACGGCGTTGGGGATCGCGTGTCCCGACTCCGCGCCGGGCCGGGAGGACGGCTCCCGCCTCCGCCGGGTCGACGGCGACGGCGGCGGCGGCGGACACCGCGGCCGGCGCGTACGTGCTGGCCGGGCTCCGGGTCCTGACGGGCTTCGTCTTCCTGTGGGCGTTCCTGGACAAGACGTTCGGCCTCGGCTACGCCACCCCCTCCGGCAGGGCATGGATCGAGGGCGGCTCGCCGACCCGGGGGTTCCTCGGCGGAGTCGCCGTCGGGCCGATGGAGTCCGCCTTCCACGACTGGGCCGGGGCTGCGTGGGCCGACTGGCTGTTCATGCTCGGCCTGCTCGGCATCGGCGTCGCCCTGGTCGCGGGCATCGGCCTGCGGCTCGCCGCGGTCGGCGGCACCGTCATGATGGCGCTGATGTGGGTCGCGGAATGGCCGCCGGCCCGGCACCTGTCGGACGGATCGCCGAGCATGTCGACGAACCCGTTCGTCGACTACCACCTGATCTACGCGGCCGTCCTGATCGCCCTCGCCGCCGCGGGCGCCGGCGCCACCTGGGGCCTGGGCAGGATCTGGGCGCGACTGCCCCTCGTCAGCCGCAACCGCTGGCTGCTC